>CAZHNZ010000041.1:0-31741 GCA_964534355.1 uncultured Parabacteroides sp. | reverse complement strand
CTCAACATGAATCAAACATCCAAACACATCATTCTGGCCTTAGCCATCAGCCTTCCTCTCTCCGGGTTTGCCCGAAAAGAGAAACTACCTGTTTACAAAAATCCGGCATTTACATCATCCGTTCGGGCTGCCGATCTGCTCAGCCGCATGTCGGTCGAGGAGAAAACCGCACAGCTTATGGCTGTTTGGGACAGCAACAACATGTCATACACCCAGACTGCCGGCATGGACTCTGCCAAAATGAGAAAAACTTTTGGCCTCGGCGTGCATTCGGTGCAGCCCACCTTCAAAAATATCAAAGAGACCGTTGCCGAGCGCAACATGATACAACGTTTTCTGCTCGAAAAAACCCGCCTCGGCATTCCCGCCCTGTTTGTGGACGAGGGCCAGCACGGAATGATGCGCCCCGAAGCCACCGTATTTCCGCAGGCCATTGGTTTGGCCTGTTCGTGGAATCCGCAACTTATTGGTGAGGTGTACGATGTGGTGGCGCGCGAAATGCGTTCCCGCGGCACCACCCACGTTCTGTCGCCGGTTATCGATGTTTGCCGCGAGCCGCGGTGGGGTCGGGTGGAAGAGACGTATGGCGAAGATCCTTTTCTCAACAGCCGCATTGCCGTGGCTGCCGTGCGTGGCTTGCAGGGTTCAGCCAATGGTCAGATAGATGGCAACCACGTGGGTGCCACACTCAAACATTTCTGCGGTCACGGACAACCCGAAGGAGGTATCAATCAGGCGCCGGCCAGCATTTCCATCCGTTCGTTGCGCGAGTTTCATTTTCCGCCGTTTCAGGCTGCAATCCGCGAGGCCTGTCCGGCATCGGTCATGCCTTCGTACAACGAAATAGACGGTGTGCCCTCGCACGCCAACAGTTGGTTGCTCAACGATGTCCTGCGCCGTGAATTCGGTTTCCGGGGAATGATTGTATCCGACTATTCGGGCATTTCGCAGCTCTTCGACAAACACTTTGTTGCCGCCGATGCCGCACAGACAGCTGCGCTCTCTTTCAACAGCGGCGTGCAGTCCGAATTTCCCTCGCCGCAGTATTTCAAAGTGTTACCTCAGCTCATTCGCGAGGGCAGAGTTAGTCAGGCTCTGTTCGACTCAGCTGTCTATCAGGTGCTCAAATACAAGTTCGATTTAGGTCTGTTCGACAATCCCTATACCGACCTCAAAAAGGCCACCGCAGTCAGTCTGTTGCCATCGTCCTCTGCTTTGGCGCTCAAAGCGGCTCAGCAATCTATCGTTCTGCTCAAAAACGACGGCCTGTTGCCATTATCCAAAACCACCCCGCGCAAAATTGCCGTCATTGGCCCCGGTGCCGATGTGCCCCTCTACGGCGGCTATGCCGGCGAACCATACCGCCACACCACCCTCTTGCAGGGCATTCGGGCCAAAGTCGCCGGCGGTGTAGAAGTCCTTTTTGCGCAGGGATGCCGACTCACCAACAATGCCTCTATCCCCCAAAACAACTGGAAAGAGGGCCGCATAGACATCACCCCGCGGGCCGAAAACCTCAAACTAATCGATCAGGCTGTGGCTGTGGCCAAAACAGCCGACGTCATCATTCTCGCCATTGGTGAAAATGAGCAGATTTGCCGCGAAGCATGGCACTACACCCACATTGGCGATAACATGACTCTCGATCTCTTTGGTCAGCAGCAGGAGTTGGCCGATGCCCTTCTCGCTCTCGGCAAACCGCTTGTGGTCTATCTGCAAAACGGCCGTCCGCTATCCATCAACGCCCTCAACCAAAAGGCCAACGCCATAGTCGAGGGTTGGTACATGGGGCAGGAGAGTGGCGCTGCCGCGGCCGACATTCTCTTTGGCGATGTCAATCCGTCGGGCAAGCTCACCATCACTTTTCCCAAATCGGCCGGGCAACTGCCGCTCTTCTACAACCACAAACCCGGTGCGCAGTACCACAACTACATTTCGCAGGACATAAAACCGCTCTATCCATTCGGTTTCGGCCTCAGCTACACCACCTTTGCCTATTCCGCTGTTCGCCTGTCGAAACCCGAAATCAGCCGCACAGACACCACATGGCTCTCCGTCGATGTCACCAACACCGGCCAGCGCGCAGGCGATGAAATCGTACAACTCTACATCCGCGACGAGGTCAGCTCAGTCACCCGCCCCGTCAAAGAGCTCAAAGGCTTTCAGCGCATCACCCTCGCCCCCGGTCAGACCAAAACCGTCACCTTCCCCGTCGAAGCCTCGCTTTTGGCCTTTTGGGACATCAACATGCGCTACACCGTCGAGCCCGGCATCTTCAAACTCACCGTCGGAACCTCCTCCGACCAGGGTTCAGACATCAAACTGACTGTTCACTGATTTTTCGTAAATTCACAAAGTACAAGTATGTAAAGAGGCATCTTCGGTTATTTCCGCATTTGCCTCTTTATATTTTTTTTGTTGGAAATTACAATTTTCCAAATTATTTAATATCTTTGTAAGCACGTCATCCTGCATTTTCGGAAGTA
The DNA here is from genome assembly GCA_964534355.1 of uncultured Parabacteroides sp. Classification (GTDB taxonomy): domain Bacteria; phylum Bacteroidota; class Bacteroidia; order Bacteroidales; family UBA7332; genus CAXXIC01. The sequence continues at coordinate 29,255 of CAZHNZ010000041.1, read as the reverse complement.
TTCCCTGCAAGTGTGATATCTGAAAAATAGATTTGCGATTTGATTTGGTTGAACGACTACCTTTAATATAAAATCTTCTACCTTATGAAAACGAAATGTACCTTTATCCTCGTCCTTGCAACGCTGTTTGCAACTGCATTTTCACAAGAAAATAAAAAGTCAGATTTCAACCTGTCCGCCGGCGCCGATATTGCCTCGTCGTACATTTGGCGTGGTATCGAGCAGGGCACCGGGCCGGCCATTCAGCCGTGGGGCGAAGTCGGCTACAAAGGCTTTGCAATTGGTGCTTGGGGCAGCCACGAAATTATCGGAGATTTCAAAGAATTCGATTTTTATGCTAAGTACACATTGAAAAACGTGACTGTTCTCTTCACCGATTTCTTCTATCCGGGTTATGCGGGCCTCGACCAGAACTACTACAATTTTAAATCAAAAACCACCGGTCATGCTGCCGAGTTATCCGTCTCTTACAACGGTTGCGAGAGCATTCCTTTCACCGTTTCGGGAGGCATGATGTTGTATGGAGCAGCTATCGACCCCAAACCGTCGGACGCATCTGCATCCAACTACTCTACCTATTTCGAGATCAACTATTTGGGTAAACTCAATGAATACAACTACAATATTTTCGCCGGTTTTACACCGACAAAGAGTGTGCTCTACCAAACATCGGGTTTCTCGGTCTTCAATGTGGGTGTAAGTGCAAAAAAAGCGATTAAAGTGACCGAAAGCTTCTCTTTGCCGCTCAAACTGACCGTTGCCACCAATCCTTCGAGCCAAAAAATATTCATGGCACTGCAAATTTCACTCTGATTTAAACGCTATTTAAACGCCTCTGAATTTATAAATTATGAAACCAATAACGTTGCGTCAACTATCAGGTTTGTCCGCTCTTGTGCTTATGCTCGCTCTTTTCTCTAATTGTGCCGATGCGAAAAAAAGCGAAATAGAGTCTGCCCTCAAAACCCTGAAAGAGAAATCGGACAGTATCAATAACGACTTCAAAAAAATCAGAATGGAGGTCGGCGTGTTGGCTACCGAAATCACTAAACTATACGAACGGCAGGATGAGATTTTGCCCGGCATAGACCGCTCTAAATATCAGCTTTCGGCTAATGGTGTTTTCACCAAACCAGTGGATGACGGCGGTTCAGCTATTTTCGTGTCGGGTGTATATCCGGTCAACGAGACGGTCAAAAAAGCGGTCTATTTCACCGAACCTATCGATCCTGTTTTCAAAGCGTTGGTAGGCAAATACCCCGAAATTGTGCAGGTATATTACAACGACCAATATTCGCTCAACCGTATCTATCCTTTTTTTGATGTGCTCTCGCAGTACGAGGCCAAAATGGATATACCCAGCTTCAACTTCTACTATTTGGCAGACCGGAAACACAACCCCGACAAAAAGTCGTTGTGGATAAGCGAGCCCTATGTCGATCCTGCCGGCCGTGGTTGGATGGTATCGGCCATCGCACCGGTTTACTTCCGCGATAGCCTCGTGGGTGTACCCGGCATCGATGTCACCATCAACACCATCACCAAGCGATATGTGAAGGATAATCCCAACAGCATGACCATCATTATCGACAAAAGCGGCGCTATTGTGGCGGCTCAGGAGGGAATCATCAATCTGCTCTCATTCCCGCCTCTGTTCGACCACAAATACATCGAAACAATCAAACAGGACACGTACCGCAAAGAGATGTACAACCTTTCCCTCAGCAAAGAGCCCAATGTGCGTCTGATTGCCAATGAAATTCTGAAACAGAACAAAGATCAGGTAGAGGCAGAAATTAACGGGGAAAAACTGACTGTTATCGCTGCTCATATTTCGGAGCTCGATTGGTATATTTTAGAAATTATAAAATAAAGCATGAAGAATAAGGTTTATTGGCTCATAGGTCTGATTATGGTTTTTATAGCTTTGTCGGTCAGACAATATATAAATCACAATACTGATCAGCGTAAAGAGACTGCCGATTTTATCAACAAGCAGATTATTCTGTGTGGCAAAAGTGTGGAGGATGCCAGCAACGATTTTGAGGAATCTGTGAAGTTCGAGTTCGCCAACCGCGAACTCGACTACTTCTTTTCGCCCGATCCCAACGCACTTTCGTCCGAAATACGCACCCGACACATCGACGACGAGATTAAGCGCATTCGCCGGTTTTATTCGCGCAATCAGATTCTTATTTCCCGCATAACCATATTCAATAGTCAGATTTACAGAAGTTTCGACAGAAATACCGACAACTATTTCACCGTATCGCCGCCCCGTTTCTTCCCCAAAGCGGTGACACTCATTGAGCAACCTGTGCTTGATGACGTGCGTGGTGTGGTAGCTTACACGCAACCCATACGCAACACCGCCGGACGTTTGGTGGCCAATATTCGCATCGAACTCAATATCCCGGCTTTTCTTGCTTCTCACTTCGAAAAATTTTATATCGGTAAAAATTCGTGGCATTGGGCTATCGATACCACAGGCCGGGTGCTGTTGCACAAATACAGCGAACATGGTATGGCTACCGGTTTTCAAACCAATGCGGTGGATAGCTTTCGCATCAATCTGAAAGAGAATCTTTCTACCTCATTACGACACAAAATTCAGGCAGACAATGAGGTGAATGCCTATTCTGTATTCTATCCGGTGAATATTTTAGGCAAAAAAACCGGAATTATTCTTTCGGTGAATACAGATACATTGTGGCGTAGTCAGAATATTTCGAACATCACCATTCTTATCTATTTCCTCGTTGTTATTTCCAGCATTATCGCCCTGTTTTCCATTATTATACGTACAATTGTTGCCGCGCGTAAACGTCTCGAACTCACCGATGTGATGTTGCGCACAGCCAATCAGGCCTCGGAGGTTTTACTCACAAACCACGATTTCGAAAGCTCGATGCGCAATTTCCTCGAAATAACGGCGCGCTCTTTGGGATACCAGCGGGCCTTTTTGCTCGAAAACCCGCAAAGCGATCATGCCGAATGTTATTCTCTGAAATCGGAATGGTACGACGAGGGCACAACTCAGTCTTTGGGTGACATTATACCGGAAGTGCTTGCAGGTTTCGAAACCAAAGCTTTTCAGAATCAGAACAATTTTCTGCATCGAGACAAAACTGTAAAAATAAATATCGCCGATGCTCACGAGGAGGTTCGTCAACTGCTCAACCGGTTAAAATGTCGCTCAATTGTCTATCAGCCTGTTTATGTGGATGAGAATGTGTACGGGGTTATTGGATTTGCCGGACCACGCGAAAGGGTTTGGCAGGAGTTTGAGGACGCTTTGTTTGTCACTTTTTCCAACGCTATCGGCGGTGCTTTGTCTATTCACAAAAAGAAGGGCGAACTCATTATGGCCAAAAATATGGCCGAAACAGCCAACAAAGCCAAGTCGGAGTTTCTCGCCAACATGAGCCACGAAATACGCACGCCACTCAATGGCGTAATCGGATTTACAGACCTGTTGCTCAACACCCAACTCTCGTCTGTGCAGTACCAGTATGTCAAAAACGCAAATGCCTCGGGGCACAACCTGTTGGGTATTATCAACGATATTCTCGACTTCTCGAAAATTGAAGCGGGCATGATGGATCTCGAAATCATTCGGACAGATATGGTCGAATTGTTGGAGCAGAGTGTCGATATCATCAAATACGCTGCCGACAAAAAGGGGTTGGAGTTGCTTCTCAATATCGACTTTTCTATGCCCCGCTTTGCCGCTGTCGATCCGGTGCGCCTCAAACAGATTTTTGCCAATCTGATGGGAAATGCCATCAAGTTTACCGAAAAAGGCGAAATAGAGCTGAAAGTAGCCTACACTTCCGATTCGGACACCCGCGGGCGATTCGTATTTTCGGTACGCGATACCGGCATTGGCATCACGCCCGAGCAGCAGGCCAAACTATTTAAGGTTTTTAGCCAGGCAGACACCTCTACCACCCGGAAATATGGGGGAACAGGCCTCGGGCTCGTTATATCCGACATGATTGCCCGCCAAATGGGAAGCCGAATCGAAATCAACAGCACCCCGGGAGAGGGCACTACCTTCTTTTTCGAAATTGAGACAGATATTGAGTTTGGCGAAAAAAATGATGATAACTTTATTTATTCCATCAAACGTTGCTGCCTGATAGATGATAATGAGAATAATATTATGATTCTCGAACACATGCTTGCGATGTGGGGTGTCGAGTGTGTCAGTTGCGACAACGGACTTTCCGCACTCAAAACCATCGGCAATTCGGGGCCTTTCGACGTCATTATTTGCGATTACCACATGCCTTTTATAGATGGACTCGAAACCATCCGTCTGATTCGCGAGAAGCTCAAATTATCCGCCGACAAACAGCCCATTATGTTGCTGCACTCTTCGTCTGACGATGCCGGGCTACACCGAAAATGCGATGAGTTGGGTGTGCATTTCCGGCTCACTAAACCGGTTAAGGCCGATCAGCTATTCAGCTATTTACGCAATCTTGCCCAGCCGCCGGCTCAGTTTACGCAGTCAGCCGACGAGCTCAACGCACTCTTAGTGGCCGATTCTTCACGGCTTAAAATGCTCAAAACGATATTGGTAGCCGAAGACAATGAGGTGAATATGATACTCGTCAAAGCCATGCTTTCGCGCATGTTGCCCGATGTGCAGGTCTTCGAAGCTGTTAATGGTGCTCAGGCGTTGTCTATGTTTCAACAACAGAAGCCCGACCTTATTCTAATGGATGTGCAAATGCCCGAGCTGAGTGGTGTAGAGGCCACCATCCGCATTCGGGAGCTCGAACGGGAGACCGAAACGCATACCCCCATTATCGCCCTCACCGCCGGTGCGCTCAAAGAGGAGCAGGAAAATTGTATTGCTGCCGGTATGGATGTATTCCTCACAAAACCAATTATACCGGATAAGCTGAAACAGACGCTTGATCAGTTTGTTCAGGCTAATTATAATGAGCAGGCTTTGTCAAAAAACTAATTTTATGGCAAGTTATCTTAACACAATCTTGAATAGACTCATTTCTGATTATTTTACCGGCATCTCAACAATTGTTGCTTGAGCCCACAGGTAGGCAAAAAAGAGCTAATAAGGCAGATGTTACAACCAAAAAAGTAAAAGATTTAACCCAAAGTCTTTTGTTATTTTTTACAATAGCTGATAGAAAAGTCATGATTCTTTATCGAGACCCCACCCGTCTCAGCAAATATAAATGCTCTTTCGGCTGCGCTGCCCGAAAGATATCACTTCGAAGTTCTTCCATCGCCCGTAAGGCAGTGTTTTCTGTCTGTTGGTATTTCAGGAAAAAGGCCAGCTGTCTCTTCATCCAAGATGAATCGGGGTTTGGTCCGAGCATTTTGGCCACATGCAATCGGGTGGCTGCGGTATCGTTGATGGCTGCAAAGTTTCTGAGCTGCCAATACTCTACATACCTTTTTCCACGCACACCGGCCTCTATATCCCACAAGGCGGCAAGTAGCCGGTTAACCTTTTCCGACTGACGGTATTGCGGTGTCTGATGATACCCCGACAAACGAATGCCAACGGCAAGTTCCTGCTGCGAAAAGTTCCCGATTTCGACCGAGTCGATTGTGAGCCGGTACCTTCCGGTGGGACAAATCACCCGAAGTAAATCTCTGTTTACCCGTTCCGTGAAACCGGTAAGCGAATCTCCCGAAGCCTGCTCCGGACGTAAAACAAACGGCAATGCTGACTCCCGACAGAGAAACGCCACCCCGTTTTTGTCGAATTTCACCCGGCTAAAAGAGCAGTTTTTCGAGCGCTTTCGCGTTTGACTGAGATTGCCGGCAACGACCATCTCAACGGGATTTGGTGCGCCATCCACCTTCTGAATAAAACAATCGGCCATCAGGAAATGACCCGTACTGCCGGGATGCACACGGTCGGGTCCCACGATGGTGGCCTTTCTGTTTTTACGCTGTATCAACCCATTTACCGCCATCATTCGGCCACGGTAATCCACCACAGTCAGACCATATTTTCGGGCGGTAGCCTGCACAAATTCAGCACATTGGCCGAGTGCATCATTCACCCCGAAATTGTTGTAAGCAGGCAAATCTGCCGTTTGGTCGTAGATGGTGGGCGTTTGCAGGATAACACGAATATTTCGTTTGAGCAGTTGCTGCACGAGCGAATCCATCAGCGTGGTATAACGGTTGAGAGCTGCCTCGCGTAGTTTCAGCGTATCGCTGTTTGTGACCGGATAAGGGCGATACAATCCACGTCCGACATCATTCATCCCCACCATCAGCACCGCGTGAGTCGGCTTGTTGATCAGCACATCGTATTCGAGCCTTTTCAGAATGTGCGTTGCGCCATCACCGGCTATGCCCGTATTAAAAAACGATATCCGCCACGCCGGATGCCGGGTTACGAAGTATTGCATGATATTGTGGTGAAACTCCCCGTTGTGGGTAATGCTGTTTCCGACAAAACAGACGCGCGCACCATCGCCAAACAGCGGTTGCGCCTGTGTAGTAAAGGCTACACAGCAGAATAGAAAAATAATTAACAGACTTTTTTTCATGATATTATGATTTTAATCTAATCGGAATCCAAATCTCTTCCTCCGAGTTTTCATCGTTGTTTTTGTATTTTTCGCCCAAAATTTCAAAATGAGGCCGATTGTCGGGCATATAAGCAGAGCCGGGTAACCATTCCTCAAAAATATAGCGAAAGACACTGTTGTCGGCACCCGAACCCACATAATGAAAAACCACATAAAGTCCTTCCGGCATAGTGAATGCCTCCATCCCATCCGGCACCTGTTCAAAATCATTGACTTCGGCAACTGCCCATTTTTCGAATCTGTTAACCGGATTGAATTCCGAAAAAAAGCCCGGTGGATATACCGACATTGAGATGAGATTATTGTTCAAGTTGTTGGTTATCTCTTTTCTTCGGATCATAAAAGCCCGCCAGAGCTCAGCAGTCTTGTTGTTGACAAGAGACATAGTAACCCGTATTCCGATTAAATTTTTTCCGCTCAGATTTTCAATGCGGTTTTGCATATTGATCATATCCATTTGATTAAAAACCGATTCAAATTACAAAATAAACCCGGTATAATTTTTTTGATTAATAACTGAGAATGAAGCATTCGGATAACTGTTGCTGAAAGCCAGAGGGATTTTCGGGACCTTGTCGCCCCATTTAAATTCGAATGCAGCTACCCCGTCGGTACTTATTTCAATCAGATCAATCTCTTTGCCTCCGTAAATTCGCCAGAAATAATACTCTTTATGAAGACCCAGGTAATTGTTTTGCTTAATTCTTTCGCTGATCAGGTAACTCTCCCACAGCGCGCCAATGTCCTGTCTGACCGATACAGGATTGAAGTTTCCAATAATGGCATTGCGAATACCATTGTCGTAAAAATACCATTTTCCGGCTTTGGACACCTCATTTCTCTGATTGGTGGAATAGGCTCCCAGACGGTAAATGACAAAGACCTTTGATAGCAAATCGAGGTATTTCTCCACCGTATTTTTGCTCATTCCGAGCTGTTTTCCCAGCTCGTCATACGACACCTCGTTGCCGGTTTGAAATGCAACAAGCCGAAGCAAATCTTTCATTTTCCCGGTATTTTTCAATCCTTCGATAGCCAAAATATCTTTGAGCAAATAAGCATTTACAATATCCCTCAGATACTCCTGCCGCAGTTCATTGTCGGTCATTGAAACGACTTCCGGGTAAGAGCCATAGATAAGTCGCGACTCCAGATTGGCTTTCGTTTCAAATGTGTTTTCGTGTTTCGATAATTCGGCCTGACTAAATGGAAACAAGAGAAACTGACTACTTCTGCCCACCAGCGGCTCCCCCGTTTTGTTGAGCAAATCGAAAGAAGATGAACCACTTGCCACCACTTTTATCTGTGGAATTTCGTCCACCATCAATTTTAGTTTGTTGCCAATATCCGGTATATTTTGGGCTTCGTCAATCACGAGCAGATCTATTCCGTTTAGCAGATGGGTGTAATTGGCGACAGATTGTTGCTCCAACAGCAACAACGTATTCGTATCTTCACCGTTCAACAGAAGCGATTTTCCTTCGTGTTGCTTTATTATTTCGCGAATCAACACTGTTTTTCCGACCCTTCGGGCACCAAACAACAAAATCACTTTGTTTGGAAGCATTCGGCGAATGATTCGTTGTTGGATAATTCGTTCTATTGCAATCATATATCAGTCTGATTAGACTACAAATATACGAAAATCGTCAATACACTGACTAAATTATGCCTAAAATCGTCAGCACATTGACTAAATTCTATCGAAAATCGTCAATGAACTGACAATTTTCGGGTATTATGCGATTTATTCGCCCAAAATATATTTGACCAACGCCTCCATTTCATTGTTGTTGAACTGACCTTTGAAAGCCGGCATTTGCGATAAATTAGCCCGTTTCTTACCCGGCTCGTTAATCCAGTTTTTCATTCCCTCCCTGTTGTTTTTGTAGATGGGGATAATCTCGGCCACCGACGGTCCCACAAGGCTTTGGTTGGCCGCGTGGCACATCACACATTTCGCATCAAACAGCGCCTTTCCAGAAATTCCTTTTTTTGCCTCCTCTTCGGCTTTGGCTTTGGCCTCCTGTTGGGCGGCTTTTACCGCGGCTTCATATTTTTCTGTATTTGCCTTCATTTCAGCCATATATGGCGCCACGGCATTGGCCCGGTAGAGATGCCGGCCTGTACCCATAAACAGCACCGTAACAGTGAGCAGAACAACAATCCGGCCAAAATATTTCCCCACATTTTCGGAAGAGGCTTTGCTCTCTTTCCACAAAAAATAGAGCGGGAAAATGGCGATAACAACTCCACCGGTGAGGGTGAAAAGAGTGTCGTCTTTGAGCCCAACGGTAGGTAACGCCATCAAATTGATGGTGCCGGCCACCAACTGCCCCAGGTTGGTGTAGAGAACGATTTTGTAGAGTTGGCGTTGCAGCTCTTTCTTATTTATCAAATTGAATTTCTCTTCGAAATGAAATTTTTCGCGTCCGAAATAGCCAATCAGAAAAAGCGAAGTGAGAGCCAGCGAGGCCAGCAAAAAGTGCAAATAGCGTGCAAAAACTGAGGGTGTAAACATGGCATCCCAAAACCCGCGAACAACAGCCCACTGATCGGGAAACAACATCAGATTAATATTCGTCAGGAAAATGAACGGGATAAACAGAAACAGTGCAGCGGCACTCCCCAAAACAGCGAGGTGCAGCCGGGGCCGGTTTGCAAGACTTTCAAAGGTATATTTGTGCAAATAGACCATCAGGAACGCGATGATTACCAGTGGAATGACCATTATCCATACCAGTCCGGTAAGCGAATTGGCCGCATAAAAAAACTTGGTGTAGAGTGTATTGATGGCCAGTAGTGGTGCAACACCCATCACCACAGCCAGACTTTTGTTGACCGTGATTGTTTTCCCTATCTCTTTGGAAAGAAGGATGTAATCTTTGTTTTTTTTGCCCATTATTTCGTAAACGAAAGACAACAGAGTGCCACCCACCATCAGATTGATAAAGAGCAGGTGAACCAGAAACATCAGGATTAAAACAACAATAAGCAGCCATTCGGGAACAGGAAGTGGCAGCGAGATATCTTTACCAATGGGGGCGATTTGCTGAAATACTGAGATTAAATTCATCGTTCGGTATATTTAAATGGAATTTAAATTCGGATTAATTTTGGTATATAAACTGAGAGCCTGTTATTTTTCGGTTGACTTTTGCAGAGAGTCTTTCCGGCTGATAAACTCAATAAACTGCCGGTTCTGCTCTTTGCTGATAGAGAGGCTATTGTAGCCATTCACATTGATTTCGGGATCATCCAGATACTGTATTACTTTGAAATAGGTGACCAGAGCATCTATCTCGGCATCGTTGCCCGGGAAGGGCGGCATGTAGGTACGGGCATTGTGCATGCTTCGGATATACTGATGCATGGCTGCCCGGCTCCACGTTTTTTTATCGCCATACATCCGGTTGAAATTGGTCGAAATCGCATTCAATCCGTGTATGGTATGGCATTGCGCACAAGCCAGCATAAAGACGTTTTTGCCGGCCTCCACCTTGTTGTCGGGGGTAATCTCTTTGGTGCTCACAAAACCGGCGTGTTTTAAAATTCCCTCCTTTTGCAACAGCGGATACTCTTCTACCCGGTATCCATTGGCATACATATAGTTCTTGATAATAAACGGTTTGCGCACAAACTCTCTTGCCCGCTCGAAGAAGCCGAGGCTGACGCAAAGCAGCACCACCAACACCGCATACATGGGTGTGGTGTATTTGAATTTGGGCTTAAACAACTGAACAAGAGCCAATATAACAGACAATAATACGCCGGAAATCAGGATACGGATAATCAGTTTGTGCCAATCCTGAAACTGAATGGTGGCCAGTGCCACCGAAAGATGGCTCTTCATCAGGTCGGGAATGCAATACCAGTACCACCAGCCGGCAATAAGCGCCAGAGGTGCAACAGCCAGCACCCAAAGCGATACGAAGCGAACGGCTTTGGCTCTGATTTCGGATGTTTTATCGGTAAACAGATGTATCAGAAACAGGGCCACCGAACCTCCCAGCAGCAGGGCCAAAAAGGTACGGAAAGCCAGTTGGGGCAGATAAATCGGATTGAGGAAACCGTACCAAAAGGTTCGTTTTTGCTCCCAGTCGCCCGGGTCCATCATAAAGCCAAGGATGGCAACTATAATAGCCATGGTAACCCACGAAAAGATGGAAAGAAAATAGCCGGTGGCAAAATGTTTCTCTTTGCTGAGGCCCAGAGTCCACTTTTTCCAGGTAAGGAAATAGAACATCACCATGGCCACCTCGCTCACAAATATAATCCACTCGAAAAGCCAGGCCGAAAAGAATACCCGGATAAGCGAAGCGATAGATGAGGGATTGACCAGCGAGGCTGCAAACCAGATACCTACACCTGTGGCTGCACCCACGGTGGTGGTTACAATAAATACGACCTTCATAATTTTGTAGGCCAGCTTGTCCCACGCCGGGTCTTTGGTTTGAAGTCCTTTGAACTCCATGATAGAAACAATGGGCACCAACCCGATTGCAAAGCCATGATTGACAATGGTATGCACAATGGCAATCAGGATAAAGAGAAAACGGTCTCCCAGCAGACTCAAATGAAATATCGGAAAATCCATGGCATTGAAATTAGAATATAATGACAAATTGAGGTTGAAAAAAGCCGGCATTTTCATGCCGGCTTAGATTGCCAAAGATAATTGAATTTCATATAAATTCAAAAAAAATACAAATAAAATAATAACAAATTGCACTAATACCAGATTACTCAGCCATCAACACCATCGGCAACGCTTTGCGTACCAACATTTCGGTGCGCCCCTGATTGCGGATGAAGATGAAGGTGTGTTTTGATTTGCCCTGATTTTGCGTGAGATAGGCAATCAGGTCGGTCGTTTTGTAGATTTTGGTACCGTTGATGCCCTGTATCAGATCGCCGGTGCGGAAACCGAGGCGAGCTGCATCGGAATCTTCGGGCACCGAGGTGAGCATCACCCCACCGGCATCGAAGGCCATACCGAAGGCTGACATTTCGTCACCCGATGGCTCTTTAAGCGCAATGCCAAACCACGTTGCAGTGGGCACTTTCTTCACCACCACTTCGGGTTTGATGTCGGTGTTGACAACCGGAATTTGCGGGGTTTTGGCTATGGCTTTGAGGGACGGCTTGGTGACACCAAATTGATCCATCGGGAAGTTGCGGAAGCCGGTTTTCAGCGCCGGCGAGTTGTCGCGAACCTGATAATTGCCGTTTTGAGCATCGACGAACAGCGGGTCTCCGTTGAGTGAGTGGGTGTCGCAGCCATTTTTGCTGAAACGGTTCATCACACTAGTCTGAGCGACGTAGAAGTTGTAGTCGAGTTCTTTGCCCCAATGGCCGTCGGCAGGAATGGCCGCATTCATGATGGCGGGTTGGTAGGCGCGGAAAACAATGTTGTTTTTGAACACATCTCCACTATTGATGTACCACACATGCGGGTGCAGACCGTTGTTTATCATGATGTTGTTGGTCACAATCCGTTTGTATCCTTCGCGCAGTTTGAGCCCGTGGTTGAGAAGCAGATTGTTGTAAATCAGATAGTTTGTAGAGCCGTCGTCGAGGTCGATATCCCAGCCATGGTCGCAGCGCCAGCGGGTGTTGCGGATGATGTTGGGCGCCAGCATGTCGAGTAAAGGCAGGGTTGAGTCTTTCTCCACTTCGCGACAGGTCTCCTTCACGTCAGGGGTCCAGTACCGGTCGCGCCCCCACGAGTTGAAGCTACCGTGGTCGCCGGTTTCGAGTACGGTGTTGAATATATCGCAATTTTCGATGATGTGACCGCCAAAAGTTCCTTCGTTGATGTTGATGCCGGCGCGCGGCACATCGTAGATCGAACAGTGGCTGACGCGTACCTTATGCGACATGGAAATATGGACCGGTGCAGTTTGCTTTTCGTCGCGGCCGGTTAGGGTGATCAGGCAATTATCGACCACGCAATCTTCGGGATAGTTGTTGCCTTTAGGGCCCGGTGTTCGATCTATATTTTTGAAATCCTGATTGCCGTAGCGAAAAATCGGACTGCGCACGGTGGCCGGATCACCCACGAAGACTACACCGCTCGCCCCACTGTGGTGGATGTAGCAGCCGGTGACGGAGATACGGCGGTTGTAATTATTTACCAAAATGGTATTGCCTCCCACCTGATCGAATTCACAATCGGAAACCGAGCAATCGGTAGCACCGTTGTATACGAGCGCCGCGGTACGGCTGATGGTCCAGTCGGAACGCAACAGCTGCTCTTTGTTTTCCATAAATGTGCGGGCGGCATGGCGAAATACAAAACCTTTCAGGTGAATGTCCTTAACAGGACTGCTTTCGTTGCCCGAAAATTCAATGAGCGTTTTAAGCCGGACCACCTCTACTTTGGCCGTTTTCAGGTTGGTTTGCGCATCGGGCATATAGTACAGTTTACGCTCCGCAGGGTTGTAAAACCATTCGCCCGGTACATCCAGCTCTTCGAAGATATTTTCCGCCATGCGGTAACAACTGTGCATAGACGATGGACGGTTGTTTTGCCAACCGCCTTCCATATCGAGGGTGCCATCGTTTTTTTTGCCTTTGATCAGCCAGTGCATATCGCCCCAAAGCATATTGTGCATGGCATGCATGTAACCGCCCTTTGGATTTTTCCAGCGCGCCACACGTTTGGGGTCAACGGGGTTGTTGGCCGAATCTGCTTTGGCCGAATGGCTGAGCTCCCAGGTGTCGAATACATTTTTGCCCGGTACCGCATTGGGGAAGCGCGCCATACGCTGACGCACGCCGTTGATGTAGAGCTGATCGATGCCCATTTCGGCCGGGATATCGGCCACAAAGATGTTGTTTTTGTACATCACCCATTTCAACCTGAGCAGGCTGCCGCCACTCAGAATGGCACCGCCTTCGGTTTCGGATGCGTAAGTAACAGGGGCAACCCGCTGACGACAATCTGCGGTCGTAAAGCGGATGGTTTGCGGCAGATAGTAGGTGCCTTTGGCAAACTGTACCCGGACGGGTTCGGTGGCAGGCGCCTGTTGTGCCAGCCGTTGCGCAGCGGCAAAAGTGGCTACCGGTTTTGTCTGCGTGCCGGGGTATTTGTCGTTTCCGGAAGGTGAAACGAAGATGTTTTTTGCCGATAACAGGGCAGGAAAAAGCATGGCCGCCAAAATGGCCTTGCTGCGGAAATGGTTTGGCCGAATAGGCCGTTCGGTTCTTTTAGTCATAAAAAAGATATAGATTGGTTTGCGAAGATAACGATAACACATGAAAAGCTATCTAATTTTTAATTGAATTTTTTTGCCCGAATAGGTCACCAATTGAGATTTAGACGAATTCACACTCCCAATTTGAAAAACGCGCTCTTTCAGCATTCCGGGGAAATTGCCTTTCCGGTCGTGAATGGTAAGCGTTTTCGAGGCCTCGTCCCACGTGAATGAGATGGTAGAGCAGATGCCCTTTTCGTAGTTGTAATTGTCATTTTCATCTTCGTAAAGGGTAAAATTGCCATTGGCACCACCATACACACGAATTTCGAGATTGTCCCACTGCTTTTCGGTGGCATATTGCACCCGGGGGCCAATGGGAATTATCGAACCGGCTCTGACATAAAGCGGAATAAGGTCGATGGGGGCTTTACGCTGAATCTCCTGACCGCCTGAGAACTTCTCGCCGGTGTGAAAGTCGAACCAGTCGGCACCTTTGGGCAGATACACCTGACGGCTTTTCGTTTCGTCGAAGCTGACAATGCGCTTCCCGTCTGCTTTGCTGACATACATCGGCTTGATAACCGGTGCAACGAGGAACGACCGGCCAAAAAGGTATTGATCCGTAATGTTCAACACCTTGCTGTCGGCAGAAAATTCCAGCGGCAGGGCGTTCATGAAAGAGCCCGAACGGGTAGTCACCTCCCACGCCGTGGCATAGAGATAAGGCAGAAGCTGATACCGTAGCCGGATGCTCTTTTCTATGGCATCGAAAGCCCAATCGCCCCGGTTGCCAAACTGATATATTTCGCGGGGAATGTCGGTGCCGTGCGAGCGCATCATGGGTGTAAAACCGGCAAATTGCGCCCAGCGAACATACAACTCCTGAAATTCCGGATTTTGTGCGCCCCCCTTTTTGGCGTAGCCACTTGCAAAAAATCCACCGATATCAGCATTCCAGTAAGGTATACCACACAACGAAAAGTTGAGCGCTGTCGGAATCTGTTTCGACAACGTTTCCCAGCTTGCCCGCACATCGCCCGACCACGAATTGGCCGCGTAACGCTGCTGACCGGCAAAGGCCGAGCGGGTGAGGATGCATACACGCTTAGCAGAAGTGGTGGCGCGTTGGTGCTCATATACGCCTTTGGTATGCATCAACGGGAACGCATTGACCACCGAACGGTATGTGCCGAGATGGGTGGGCAGGTCGAAATCCTGCTCTTTGGCGTTGAGGTGGTCGGGTTCTGATGAATCGAGCCACCAGGCATCGGTACCAATCGAAAATACCCCTTTGTTGAGATAATCCCAGTAAATATCGCGTGCAGCAGGGTTGTAAAGGTCGTAGGGTTTAGTGCCCGACCGGGGTGGCCAGGTGTCGAAGTCAATGAGCATATTTTTCGATTGGAAGTCGGCAAACTGTTTGGTTTTGGGCCCAAATCCGGGCCAGGCCACCACCATCAGATGGGCATTGAGCTGATGCACCTTGTCGGCCATTGCCTGCGGATGTGGAAATGTAGCGGAATCGAAGCGCATCGCATTCCATACGCTGTCTTTTCCCCAGTATTGCCAGTCCTGCACAATGCCATCGAGCGGAACATTTAGTGCGCGGTATTTCTCCACCACTTCTATCAGTTCCTGCTGTGTTTTGTAGCGTTCGCGCGATTGCCAAAAACCATACGCCCACAACGGAAGCATAGGCGACTGCCCGGTCAGCTCCCGCATCTGAGCCACTACACCGTGGCCGGTTTTGCCATACATAAAATAGTAATCGGCACATTTCCCGGTCGACTCAAAAGAGGTCTCGTGCGTACTGTCGGCAAACACTGTCGGGGCATAGTTGTCCCAAAAAACGCCATACCCTTTTGCCGATAGGAAGTAAGGTATGCAGATTTTCATGTTTTCGTTTTTGAGCACAATCCGTTGGCCACGCTGCATTAGTTTTCCGTTTTGCTGTTGCCCCAGGCCGTATATCGCCTCGTCATTATCCAATATAAAAGCCTGTTGAATCCGGTACGAATCCTCTTTGGCTGTGGTAAACGGGGAAAAGCGGGTGCCGTTCTCTTTTTCGTTTAATAACGGTTTTCCCGCAGGGGAAAAGAATCCGACTTTGCCCGAACGGGTATCGAGGCGCACCTCAATTTCGGCTGAAGCCACAGCTATTTGCTCCGGTTTCCGGTTGATTTTCAGCGGACATTTTTCGGGTTGTTTGATGACGGACAGGCTCTCTTTGGACACATTTACTCCGGCCACCGTTTTTTTGATCCGGACAATGCGGGCGCTCAGAAACGCTATTTCCACATCTACCTGATTAATGGTCGTTCTTATTCCAAAATCAGTTTTTTGAAAGGATTGAGCATTAGCATAAACGAAAAAAATGAGGATGAACCCCATGCACAATATCTTTTTCATAGACAGACTATTTCAATATACAAGGGAAGACCACCCGCACGTGTCAGGTGGTCTTCTTTTTTCTTGATTTATTTAACAAATACTTTTGTACTTCTGTTTTCTACTCTGACGATATAGAAACCGGCAGCAAGAGGAATTGTTTGATTATCAGAACTCAATCGCTGCGAAAGAACCATTTTCCCATCGAAGGCAAAAATGCGGACAACTTTATTTTCACAACCGGAAATAACAACTCCCTGACCCGAAGCAAATGCAAATAACCGGTCGGCCCTGACGGCGCTGACACCAGCCGAAGCATCGAAAATAAAGGAATAGGCCCCGGGATCGCAGGGGGTGAGATTGGCGCGGATTGAACCGAAATAATCCTCAGTTGCGGTTTGCGAGGCATCTCCCGTTTTATCGACTAAGGCTGAGTTGTGCCGGATCAGCAGATTGGGTGCTGTGAGGTTTGTGGCATCCACAAACAGCGGGTCGCCCACGTTGCTGTTGGTATCAAACTTCGTGGTGCTCTTCCAGACGGCGAAGTCGAGGTTGATACCGCCGATGTTGCCAAACTGACTGTTTGCGCCGGTGGCGTAGTCGTAGATATTGTAGTTGCACGATACCGGGAAACTGTTGGAATAGTCCGTAGTCAGCTTCATGGCCAGAACATAATGTTTTCCGGTGGTGCCGCCGGTACGTTTGTTCACAAAGATGTTGTTGCGGACGTAGTTGCCGTTGGCCGTGGTTTCGGTGGCCACATCGCGTTGGAAAGCATAGCTGTTTTGAGTCACCCCGACAGCTGTGCCACCGATGTAAACGGTGTTGTGAGTAATCACATCGGCTCCTGTCGTGCTTTTGTAAATGCCGCACACAGCACCGCCCGAACTCATATCATTGCCCAGACAAACCATGTTGTTGCGCAGGGTGAGTACTCCGCTTCCGGCACCGCAGGCCAGTCCATATACCGTGCTCGCTCCGGTAGAGATCGCGTTCAGATTGTACACCCAATTTCGCTCCACTTTATTGACCTGATTGCTGCCGGTATGGGTATAGATGCCGTATATCTGATGAGTAGCCTTGCTGATGTCAGATCCGCACGACAAATCGTGCACCTCAGTCATTTTACAACTGCCACCGTACGAGTTTTGGGTGGAAACACCCATTACCTTACCGGTCAATACCGATGCACTCGCACCGGTGGGGATGGCTTTCAGGTTGTTTACTTTCAGATAACCGGTATTGGCCGAGCCTCCACCGAAGTTGTATGACAATCCGCAAAGTCCGTTCGAGCCCGAAACCGAAGTGCCAAAACGCAATGTCAGACCGGTAACTTCGTTTGGTCTTGTAGCTACCGCGTTGCCCATATTGCCGGCTTTGATCACAATTCCGGTCATTACACCCTCTGTGCCATTGCCCGGCGAATAGGTGGTAAAATCAATATTGAAGATTTTATTTCCGCTTAAGCTCAATGTGTTTCCACCTTTATATTGATTTATCATTATCCCGGCAAAACGTGCTCCACCTGTGGTAGACATTGTCCAGATACCGCTTCCGGTCTCGTCCGCTGCCCCAATCAGATTGTCGTCTATGGTCGTAATCGTGCCGGCAGTGTTGAGGTAGATGGGGTAGATGAGCGGGCTTCCGGTAAATGTACGCGCTTCAGTTTGGTAGAGGCGGTTCCCTTTGATTTCCGTTGAGTGGCAATCCACATCGTTGAACACACCACAGCTTTTTACATCGTAGCTGTCTGTGAAGAAATTAAAGATATTGTTGTTCGTAATAACTGTCCCTTCGTTGGTGTAGGTCGGTGTTCCTTTCAGATAAATGGCTGTGGTGGGCGTTCCTGCTGCGCCGTCGCCGATATCGCAATGGTCGATGGTATTGTGCAAATTGCCCGAACCATAATAGTCGCCGGTGGTGCCGCTGCGGGGTGTGGTGCCGGTGGTGGTTCCCACAACGATTGTTCCCGAAGTGGTAGACCGTCCCGAACCATAAACGCCGCAATAGCGAATGGTATTCCGGTACGAATCGTTGATAAATTCGATGGTTTTGGCTGTCGCCGAAATGCTTGTAGTGGTAAGGGTCAGACCTTTGTCAGATCCTTCGCCAGCCGGACGGCCATCTATTTTTACACAACGGGATCCATTGAAACTGAATATTGTATTGGCCGATTCCAGCTCTTTGGCCACACCGGCAGCCGGACGAATCAGAATGTAGTTGCTAACCGATGCTCCTGCTTTTTTAGTGAAAACGACAGGGAAGGTTTCGGATGAGGGGGCGTAATCAGACTGTAATTCAATCAAAACGGCCGTCGCCGGACTGTCCGGTATACTGTTGTAAGCTGCCTGAATTGTTTTGTACGTTTGCGATGCGCCCACTTTAATGGTTGTGGCCGGCGCTTCCAGATCGCCATTTATGATATTGCCATCTATTTCGCCATAAATAACACCCAAACCGCCACCGGTGGACATAAATACCCGTCCGTAAACACGAGGATCGCCCACCAGCACAGCCCTGCCTATACCGGCAAACTCGTGCGTATCGTCATTCACCTGAACCCACGTTGCGCCCATATCGTCCGAACGGAATACGCCATCGAAGCTCGAGGTCTTTACTTTTCCATGAATAAATAGTGTGGCCGGCTGACCGCTGCCCGGTTTGGCTAAGCCGAAACCGATCGCCCGGCAATAGTCCACCGACTCAACTTTCACAAACTGAGGCTTGTTGTTTACCCATTTCGAGAAATACAAACCGCGGTCGTTGAGCGGAAACCAGATTTCTCCCTCGCGCCCGGGGAAGGTGCGCAGATAACCAAATGTACCCGTGGGCAATCCGTACATCGCCACAGCATGGGTGGTGAATGTCTGTCCGGCATCTTCGCTCACCGACAGATTGCTGCCATCGAACATATAGAATTTCGCCGGATTGACCTTGTCGGCCACCGGTTTCAGATTTTTGGCCACGCCAGTGCTTATTTCCCAGGTGGCTCCGTTGTCGTAAGTCATACGCACCGGTTTATCCTTTGGTGCCCATACAATGTACGACCCGTCTGTGGAAACGGCAATATTACCTGCATAAACCGAGTCTGCCACAGCGTATTTGCTTAACAAAGACCAGGTCACACCGTTGTCTGTCGAATAGAGTGCTCCACCGGCCGGATTAGAGGTAGAGCGCACCACCACATTGGGATTTTTGTCGGCCACGTCGATGCAGAGATTATTTGCTCCACCGGCCGGCAAAAGGCGCGTTCCGGGCTGATCCAGTTTCATGTGTCGGAAACCGGCATAGTCGCCAATCACATCTATCAGCTCGGCGCCGGAATTGGGTGCGACAAAGTCGAACACCACATTTTCATTCAACCCTTTGGTGGAAAACAGGAAGGTGAAGTTTTTGTTTGCATCAAAATCACCCAAATTTTCGCAGCGGAAAAGTCCGTTTCCTGAGGTGAAAAAGAACCGGTTTGAGTTGAACGGGTCAAAGGTTACGTTGCAAATCCAGTGCGGATTGACAGCCGCCGCCCAGTCGTAGCCCTGATAGTCCATCTTCAGCAACGAACTGCCCACAAGGTCGGTCCAGGTTGTGCCACCATCTTTGGTACGCCAAATTCGTTCGCCATACATGCCCGTGGGCGCCCATTTCACCCCCGAGGTGTTGGTGATAATGATGTGGTTGGGGTTTTTGCTGTCGATGGTTAAGCCCGAGTATCCTACTGTTTTTGCGCCCAGCGGCGTAATATCTTTCACCTCTTTGGTGGCCATATTTATCCGGTAAAATCCTCCTTTTGTGCCACTGTATGGCGACTCTGCACTGTTGAAGGTGACATAGACATACCCGTTTGAGAGCTCAGCGCGTTGGGGTCTTGCTCCGTTGTCCAGACCGGCCACGGCTTGCCAGGTAGCACCGCCATCTTCCGACATATAAATATTGTTGCTGCCTGTGCGGTTTACCCCCACCACGATGCGGGGCGTGAGCGTACCTGTGGTTCCGGTCGAGCCATCTACAATGACAAACGAGATAGAAAGTGTTTCGCCTGTCGTTATCGATACTGCATTGGTAAACGAACTCACTTGCGTCCACGTCTCGCCGTAGTTGGTACTTTTCCACAAGCCGCTCCGGTGAGTGCTGCAATAGATTACCGAAGTCAGATTGGGGTCAACACAAAGCCGTTCGCCATTGGGGCTGGCCGTGCCGGTGATCAGGAAAGGGGTTACAAATCGCTTGAAAGTCTGTCCGTAATCGTCGGATCGCATAATGGCCGACGGCGAATTATTATACATTCCCCCCATCATATAAATGCGGGAAGGCATCGAAGGGTCTATACACATGCTCTGAATGCCCATCAGTGGCCATTCGCTCGATTTCACCCAGTCATGCAGGCGGGTCCAGCTTTTAGTGCTTTCCACCCAACGGTACGCGCCACCCACATCTGTGCGGGCATACATCACATTTTGCTCCTGTTTCGAAAAACAA
The DNA here is from genome assembly GCA_964534355.1 of uncultured Parabacteroides sp. Taxonomy (GTDB): domain Bacteria; phylum Bacteroidota; class Bacteroidia; order Bacteroidales; family UBA7332; genus CAXXIC01. The sequence goes on along the minus strand of CAZHNZ010000041.1, from coordinate 8,605 downwards.
AAACCGGTAATAAAACCACCACCACCCGACTCTATGGCATTCCATTTGTGTTTTTGAATAAACTGAGATTGGGCTGATGGCAACAAAAGGCACAACAACAGAGCTACAATAAGTCTCTTCTTTTTCATAATGTGTTTTCAGATAATTGAGATTAAGTTTTACATTAAATCATCGTTCAACCTATACGAATTTTCAAATTCTAATAAGCAGAAGCAGAGATAATTATAAATACAAAGTGTGAGTAGATTGCGTGATGTGTGTTTTCAGTGCAAAATTATCTAATATCCGATTGGGTTCAATACACTAAATGTAAATAATTGAGGGGTGTAAAGTCTATTTTAATGGAAAATAGTACAAAAAAGCGGACAAAAAGCAGGTTGATTGAGCAGAGTTGCTTATTGTCCGCTTTGTGCAATTTTGCCTTTGGTGTTGGAATTGTTGGGGATTGTGGTTTATATGTTCTCTACACGGCGCCTTCCTGTTACACTGACAGAATCTCATGTTGTATTGAATTTAATTTGGGAAACAGACAGTTCCGAAATGGCGGTTTCGGAACTGCAGAAAAAGAATTAATTATTGAGAAAACCAAATTTTGATTTCATTCTATAACCGGACTAACATGTTGCTGTTTTTGAAATCACCATTGTGTTTTTTCAACATTCGGCATACTATGCACCACCTCTTTTTTATTGAGCAGCAAAGGCAGAAGGATGTAGATTGCAAACAGAGAGAATAGCAAACCACCAATGGTGCCCACTGCCAACGGAAACCAGAATGCTTCGCGATAGCCAACAATAAAGGGGATAAAACCAAGCATTGTGGAAATAACGGTCAAAAACAGAGGGCGTATTTTAGCATTCCAGGCTTTGATGTATGCTTGCAGGGGCGAAAGAGATGTTGCTGTAAGGATGTTGTTATATTCGTCAATCAGGTAGATGTTTGCATTGACAGTAATACCCGAAAGCAGTATAAAGGCCGCAAAACCACCGGAATCAAAATTAAGATCGAACCAATAAAAGGTAAGAAAAACACCAATAAAAGAGAGCGGAATGATAAATACGATGTAACAGGCTTGCTTCAACGAATTGAACAGAATGGAGGCGCAAAAAAAGATAATAACAAATACGATTCCGAGTAGCCAATACTGATTTTCCGTATCTTTACCCCAACCACTGTAATTATCGTTTTCGTTTTTGATTGTGTAACCAATGGGCAGTTGTTTGGAAAATGCATCAATGGCCTCCTGATGCACTCGGTTTGCCTGCTCGTAGGCTCCGATATACTCATATTGTACGCAAAGTTTGTATTGTTGATTTTCTTTGACAATCTTTTGAGGGGCTTGTATTTTTTCAATGCATGCGATGTCTGACAGCTTGATAGTAGCCCGGTTGCACTCAAATGGCGTATGCTGTAATTCCCAAATGCCATATCGACCCGATTGGGCCGAACTAAGTGTTATGCGTTCGTTGCTTGTTCCGTTAAAAACATAGCCAAGTGTGTTGTCGCGTTCGAAAATGGGCCGCAAACCGGCATAAATCTGATACGGCTCGAGCCCTGCCTTTGCGATAGCTTCGTTGTTTAGCGCAAAACCATACTCCTGATAGTCGTCTTTATACCAACTGAATTCAGGGTTTATCATGACCTCTTTGATGCGACGATACCCGAGAAGCTGTTTGCGAAATTGCTCAGCGTAACGATACAGCTCATCGTAATTATACCCATACAGCGTAGCGCGGCTCGAACCGGCGTTTTCTTTCAGGTCGTTGCTAAATCCATCGCCCACACCATACACACTCCAGCTACCTCCGCCCAACTCCAGCGATTTGCTGATGAGGTTGGACTTTAGCTGATGAGGAAAGGCACTTTGCTGATGTTGCTTACTAAACCGGATAGAGATATTGGCCCGATTGGCATTGTAGATATTGGTTTCGAACTGTTTTACTTCCTTAAATTGCGAAATATAGCTTTCCATGCGTTGAATCAGAAAATTCATTTGAGGCAAAGTGGAGCCATTGGGCAAGGATGCTGCTACAAAGAGTGTTGTTTCCTCGCGGTTGTTGTCAATGTATGAACCGTTGTAAACTTTTTCAGCAAACAAACGCCAGGTGCCACCGAGGGCTATTCCGGCATTCATTTTAATATTTTCGCGATAAAAATCAGAACCTATCGTTTTGTTGTAAAGTTTGGCGAATGTGGTTTCTTTCTCTATTTTATCAGGTAATAAAAATACAGGCAATCCAAATAAAAGCACAAAAAACAGATAAACAAACGCACGCTTTCTATACAAAACCCGACTTTGAGCAGTATAGAGGCGGGAAATATACACCAGTATTCGTTTTGATAAGAGTATAGAAAAAACCGGGATCGACCGCAAACGTTGAATAAACCTCCGCTTTTTTTCCACAGGCTTTACAATTTGCATTTTTTCGATAAGTGCAGGCACCAAAAACAAAGATACGAGCAACGAAACACTCAGATTTATCATAATGGCTATCGCAAAATCTTTCAGATTCAAACGCATTTTTTCTTCTAAAAAGAAAATAATAACCAACGAACCGATGGTCGTGAGCGTAGCTGCTAATAATGCCAAAAAAGCTTTCATATTCTTTCTATGAATGAGCTGATCGGAGAGTACAATAATGTTATCGATAATCAGTGTGAGCGATATGGTGATGCCTGCCAACGAATAGAGCTGAATTTCGACTTCGAGAAAATAATAAAAAATAAAGGCAATGGACAGGTTTATTACCAATGAAATAATTATAAGCAGCAGATACTTGAGTTTGCGATAAACAAGAAATACAAATAAAAATAAAATAAGCAGGGTAAGTCCGGTTCGGAAATAGATTTTATTCAGCTCTTCACGAATGTATTCAGTAGCATCATAAGCCGTTTCGATGCTGTAGCCCGTGGGCAACCCGGAGCGAATATCTGTCATAAGCATCTTTATTTTATCGCCCAGCTCCAACTGATTGACAGCATCGTTGGCCACTACTGTTATGTAAATGGTATTCAGCCCGTTGATGCGATAATAGCCCGTAGGCTGCGATTCGGCTTTTCGAATATTAACCACATCGGCCAGGCGTATCACTCTGTTGTTTATCTTTCGTAATTCGATAGCGCCCAGACTCGTTTCGGATACGCTATCAGCATCCGACGACAGGGCTATTCGCATAAAGATTTCTTTACCGGTAGGCGATAGCAGTTTTCCCATTCCGAGCGACTCGCTTTTAATGTGTTGGGCTACGGCCTCCTGTATGTCGGTTGTAGTCAGGCCGAGGTTGCTCAATTGTGCATAATCATATTCGAGCTGCCATTCCATGGGCTCTGCACCGCTTACATGTACCTGATAAATGCCATTTATTTGTGCTATGCGGTTTTTAATGCGGTTTTCTACATATTGCTGTATTTATATGGGCGATGCCGGCGCAATTACAGAAAAGCACATAAATTCTTTTGGCGCATTATCGTCGCTGCTTCTGAGTGTTATTTGGGGGTACGACAGTCCTTGCGGTAATTGTGGCCATGCCTGACGTATAATAGTGGATGCTTCGAAGCGTGCTGTGGCAGGGTTAACGTGTTTGTCCAGCTTAATTGAAATATTTCCCCAGCCATTGCCCGAATTGGAATTTATTTGTTTTACGCCACTTAATCGGCTAAGCATTGCTTCGAGCTTCGAGCTAACTTCTTTTTCCAGCACAATGGGTGAGCTACCGTACAAACTGTACGATATATTCAGTTGAGGCAGCACTTCGGAAGGCGCAAGTTTCACCCTCAGGAAAGGAAGCAAGGCCAACCCGATCAGACTAAAAAAGACAAAGACCAGAATAATGGAAAATGAAGATAGGTTGCGGAACGGCTTATTCATTTATCTGATTTGTATTAATTGGTCGAACTGGCAGGACAATGAACTCTTTTTTTCGAAATCGAACAACGTAAGCCTCCGTAATTTATAATAACTCAACCAATAGTTTTTTAAAGCTACGATGTAGTTTTTTTGAGCAGTATTTAATCTGTTGAGCGACAAAGTAAGGCTGTTGATATCGGCTTTTCCGATAATAAACCGTTGTTTGGTGCTGTTATATGCCAGATTAGCAAGCTCCTTTGCTTCCAGGGCACTTGCAATCAGGTTTTGCTGAACGCCAAAATCATTTACCGTAAGTACCACGTCCTGCTCAAGGCTGGTTTGTGCTTGTATGGATGAGATACGAGTCACATTGAGGTTGCTTTTGGCCATGTTTATTTTACCTTTGCGTACCCCCCAGTCAATCAGCGGAATATTCAAACCGATACGCACCACATCCTGCTGAAGGGGGCGTACATATGCACTTCGAAAATTATCGGCTACCTGATTAAACCCTACGCTTGCCGTAAGGCTGGCATCGAATGCAGCTTTGCGTACCGTACGCTCCACTTCGCGTCGGGCTTCGAGTACGTTTTGTTGGTTTTGCAAATAATCGGGATTGTTTTGTTTAGACAATTGCAGGGCCTGCCCGGTTGTTACCGATATCGAAGCCGGTAGCTGCGGCAACGCCAAACGCACTTCGGTTTCCTGTGGCAAATTCAGGTACGAAACAAAACTAAACATGGCTCTCTTCAAATCCACATCTACCGTTTTGAGTGTATTTTTCGCATTCAAAGCATCCAATTTTAGCGTTAGAAGGTCCGATTGCGAAATAGAGGCAATCTTCAACCGCTCAGAGCCAATGCTAAAGAGCGAATCAGATGTACTTACATTTTCAACGGCCAAATCGTATTCCATTTGCGCCATTGCCAAATTAAAGAAGCGCTCAATGACCGTACCCGCAATTTCTTCAGAAGAATAGAGGTATTCTTTTTTTGCTTTTTCGTACTTCAATGGTTCGATCTTCCGCTCCCATTTAAAACTATTAAAGCCAAACAAGCTTTGCGAATAACCCACACGTAGTGGAACGCTCGTAAATTGTGTATAGGAATTTGTTCCCAGATTCCGCGAATACCCCAATTCCGAATCGATAAAAAATGTACCACCCGTGAAATCAACATTTTGGCTCACCGATAAATTGCCATACGTATACAGAGACTGCTGCTGGCGATACACATCAATATTGTTTTCGGAATCGTAGCGACTCACAAAATCGCGGTTGAAACGCAGAGGGGTAGCCTGCAACGACAGCGACGGCAATCGGGCCGCCTTGTACGATTTGTATTCCCAATAACTGCCGCGATACAGGTTTTTGGCCCTGAATGCCTGCAGAGAACTATCGGTGGCTATACGGATGCATTGTTGCAGATTGAGTTTGCTTACTTGCGAAAACATACTTACCGAAACAGTGAGTAAGCTCAGAGCGAATAAAGTTATACGGAATTTCATGTAATTACTTTTTGAATATTTTTTGAATGCCTGTTTTAATTGTCCTGACAGGATTGGTTACACTATATACCCACCAATAAGCCAATGGAACCACAAACAAGCTGATTGGTGTGCCGATTATCATTCCTCCAATAATAGAAATAGCCAGGGGTTTTTCGAGCTCCGAACCCATATCGGAAGTAAAAAACAAAGGCAACATACACACTATAGAGGTTAAACTGGTCATAATAATGGAATTTAAGCGTCGGTGTCCGGCCTCGTGTATGGCGTCCATCAGGCTCATCCCACTTTTGCGTAACTGATTCATAATATCCACTTTAAGTATACTATCGTTGATAATAATACCACACGACACCACAATACCGATAGCCGACATCAGGTTTAAACTATGCCCCAAAAGCATTAGTAATCCCAACGATGCCGCTATATCTATGGGTATTTCCAGCAACACAATAAAGGGTTGAACAAAACTTTCAAACTGAGCAGCCAATATAAAATACATCAGCAAGATGGATATCAAAAGGATAACAATCATTTCGTGCATCAGCGTTTTGTTGCCAAAAAACGAACCTGCGAATGAAACATCCCATACTGCATCGGTTTTCGCTTTTTCTTTCAGTGCCGATACGATGGTTTCGGGTTGCGTTGTGTTGTAAAAATACATAGGACTATATTCGCCATTTTTACCTGCGACTATGGTTTTAACGTCCTTAGCCACCGTAAAACTCAAAAAAGTGGAGAGCGGCACTGCATTTCGTCTGCCCGAAGCATCGGTAGTAGTGGATATCAGCGTTTTGTCAAATGCTTGCCGTATGTCTTGTTCGTTTTCGCCAATCACAATGGGTAAATACTGCTGTGTGGAGCGCAATACCGCAAAGTTATTCTCTTTAAACACCGTTTTTACGGTTCGGTAAATTTCGTTGTACGAAGCGCCATACAGTATCATTTTTTGTTTGTCGATGCTGATGTTGAGCTGGTTTTGATACGATACGCCTGTGGGTGATACTCCTGTGGCTTTTTCAACCTCATTCTTAAGTGCGTTGAGCATCAGGGGGTCGGAGTAGGCTGCTTTGTTTTTGCAATAATACTCTGCCACCAGGTCGGCTTCGCCGGTTGAAAATATCCGTTCGAAAATGGTGGCAGTAGGGGCAAAACTCACGATAGCTTCGGGGTAATCCCGTTTCAGTTTCTTTTCAATCTTTGTTTTCAGTGCAGGTATTTGGTCGTTTTCGGGCAGTTTGAGGTATACCTCCGATTCGGACGACGATTGCTCTTGCTGATAGTTGAGTAAGTACTGTTGCTGGCCTATCAAAGCGGCATGCTCGCTCACATGGGTTTGTACACCTTCCAACAACTGCTTCACCCGTTCGGCATTTTCGCTTACATGGATGTTTTCGTTCCACTCCACTTTCATCAACAATTCTTTTTGACTAATATCAGGCATTTTTTCTTTGCGAATAAGCTGAAACAACAACACGCATAGGGGCAAAACAGCCAGCATCACGACCAATGTAAGCACCTTGTGTGCAAATATCCAGTTGATACTTTGGTGATACAGCTTTTCGTGAAAGCCAATGGTTTGTTCGGTTTTGCGATGCTTTGTTTTTATTATTTTGTGCTGTAATCCTTTTAAAAATCGGGGTGCTTTCATCGAAAAAACCAGCTTATACAACACCGGAAGCAACATAATGCCCGTAATGTACGATACCAACAGCCCCACGGTAACCGAAAAGGCCTGGTCGTAGAAAATGGCACCTGCTATTCCACTTAAAAAGATTAGAGGCACAAACACCGATATGGAGGTAAACGATGAGCTTAACATAGGTGCTATCACCTCGTTGGTGCCTTTGATGCACGATTCGTCGAGCGATAGGCCTTCTTTGCGGTATTGCCCAATATTATCGGTCACTATTATCGAACTATCAATCATATTGCCAAAAGCCAAAATTAAACCGGTGAGCGATACGATATTGATGGATACCTGAAATAAATAAAAGAACAACAGACTGATAACCAGTGAAACAAACATACTAATGCCAATAATCAAAGGCGATTTCACATCGCGCATAAACAATGCCGACACAAAACAGATAAAGATAAAAGCCAACAACAAGTTTTGTTTTAAATTGCTGATGGTATAATCGAGCAGTTCGGTTTGGTTTTGCGAAATCTGAAAATCTATGCCCGGATAGCTCTTACGCAAGCGGCTCAATTCCTTGTCGATTTCCGTTTTTAAGTTCTCCATGTTTTCGCCCGATTGTTTAATCACCGCCAGCGTTACGGCCCTGCGACCATTGTAGTAGGCCATGCCCCGCTCTTTTTCGGGCACTATTTCGATGTTTGCCAGGTCTTTAAGCTGATATATCTTTTCGTTTTTACGAATAAATATGGCTTGCATATCTTCCACGGTACGCATCACAGCCGAAAAATTAATGTTGTATTCGTAATGCCCATCTTTCACCAACATGCCTCCGGGCTCTATGTTGTTATTGCTCAAAGCCTGTTCAATGTCCGAAAGCGTAATGCCGGTAGTCTGTAGTTTATCGGCATCGGGTAGCACCTGCACTTGCCGACGCATTAGCCCGGTAGCATCCACCAGAGCAACCTGCGGAAGCTGTTCAATGCGGCGCTTCACCACATTTTCGGCAAATTCCGATAAATCCGGAAAATCAGTCTCTTTGAGCTGTTTGTCCTTCAGCGTTAAGTTCAGGTTGAATACCGGAATATCCGTTGCACTGGCTTTTACAACCCGTGGCCGTTCAACACCACGAGGGATACGCCCCATGGCAGCATCTATTTTTTCGTTTACTTCCACAAAGGCCAACTCCGTGTTGGTACCATGCTCGAAGCTCAACCGAATCACCGCATTGCCATCGCGCGTTTCCGACTGCACATTGCGCAACTTAGCCACCTGCATCAATTGCCTGCGTAGTGGAGATACCACCGTGTTTTCCAACTCACGCGCCGCACTATTGCCATGCGTTACGTGTACCGTTATTTCGGGTATCGCTATATCGGGCAATAAGGATACAGGAATATTCATGTACGTAATGATACCCAGTATAAAAAATGCCGTAAAGCTCATAAATACAGCTATCGGACGGTTAATTAAGAATTTTATCATGCTGACTTTTGTGTCGTTAGTTTTTCCGATTGAATTATTCGTATTATTTTGTTTGTAAATTGCATACAAAAATGTATGAATTTTGATTGCTTAAACTTACATTAAATGATACAGCTATGGCTACCATG
>CAZHNZ010000040.1:0-31796 GCA_964534355.1 uncultured Parabacteroides sp. | reverse complement strand
GAACCGGCGAGGAGTATGAGCGGATAGCCTGACCCGAGTGGGCGAGGGGCGCGCCCTGAAAAAAACAGGCTGAGATTATCGAAAGGTGAACCAGTAGTTCATGACAAAATTCCAGAGGGTGACCATGCCGATGGCGAGCAGTTTGGCGATGTAGAAGTTGATTTTGAGGCGGTCGTTGGCGATGTAGATGAGCAGGTTGGCGATGCCAAGACCGGCGATGGCGATGAAGAAGAATGAGAAGTATTCGACGGCTATTTGCTGGTTGTGGCTGTGGAATGTCCAGAGGCGGTTGAGGAAATAGTTGGATGTGGCGGCGACGACGAAACCGCAGGAGTTGGCCAGGTATTTGTTGGCGAGCAGTTTCTCTTTGAGCAGCCAGGTGATGCCAAAATCGACGAATACGCCGGAGAAGCCTACGGCGCAGAATTTGAGGAACTTATAGATGAATACGTCTGAGAACATGTTACTTGAGCTTTATGGGGGTAAACGGGCCGTTGAGCGATGCGCCGAGCAGGTTGGTGAGGGTGAAGCCAAACTGATATTTGCCGGCGGGCAGGGTTGGCACAACGAGGGTGACGGTGCGCGTGAGTGTCTGACCAGAAAGTATGATAGCGAGCGGTCGGTCGAGGCTAACGGACTGAATGTGTGTCTCTTTGCGGAACAGGAACGCCGCGGAAAGGGTGAGCGGAAACTCGGGGTGACGGAAGTCGATGGTATGCGCGTAGGGATTGTGCAGGGTGAGGCGCAGGGTGATTTTTTGACCGGGCGAGACGAGCTGCGGTGGCTGCGAACAGGTCAGCTCCATGCGGGTGACGGTCTGCAGGTGTTGTGCGCGAAAGCCGGAAATGGTGGTTCCGCCACAGGTGTATCGGCGTGAATGGCCGGGGATATCGGCGCAGACAAAGACCGGCTTGTTGTGGAAACGGCGTTCCCACTGCCAGAAGTCGAACTGCGTGCGGCGTGTATCGAGTGAGCTGAGCAGAAAGCAGCTTTTGCCGCTGAAATAGCTGTACATAGAGGGTGCCTGAAAGGAACCGGTATAGAGCACGGGCAGGTTGCCGGCTACGCGGGATGTGAGCAGGTATTCGGCTTTTCGCTTGTCGAACCCGGCAGCGTATTTGATGTCGGGGTGCACCACCACGGCTACCCGCGCCAGCAGGACGAGCAGCAACGACGGGAAAACAAAACGCCGGACGTAGCGCAACAGGGCGGGATGCTCTGCACTGCGGCGGTAGATGAGCACAATGACGGGAATGGCGGCTGCGATAGTCCAGTGAGGCTCTATGTGTCCGCGAAAACCGGTGAGCCAAAAGAACGACAGGAAGCCTGCAATAAGGAAATAGAAGGCGCGCTCTTCGTAGTCTTTGCTCTTGAAACGGAAGAGTATAAAGATGGCTGCACCCAGCACAAAGGGGTTGAACACGGCCATTTCGTTGGGAATGTATTCGTAGATATAGCGCCACTTGAAGGCGCCCGCCCGATCGACCAAATGGTATTTGAACCCGGGAAAACCGTGCACAAACTGCCAGTAGAAATGCGGAAAGAGCAGAAGCAATCCCGACAGTCCGGCCAGCAAGAAACGTATATTGAGGAACAGCCTCAGGTTGGAAAGCATAACAAAGCCGATAACCAGCGCGGCCTGATATTTGCTGTAGACCATGCCGGCCATAGAGATAGCCAGCCAGAGGATAGCCAGTAACGACTGATCGGCCAGGAAACGGCGGTAGGCCAGCAAAAAGAGTGCTGTAAAAAGCAGCAACGGCGCGTCGGGCGTGGTAGCAAAGCCATACACCGAAAACATGACCGTGGCGGATGTGAGCACAAAAAAGAGTACTACGCGGCTGCGGTTGGGCGCACTATCGGCAATAAGCCGCCACACGAGCAGCAATGTGACGATGTGAATGAGGGTGGTCATAAACCGGATGCCCAATGCGCCATCGAATAAGAACGAACTGAGCCAGACCATAAGACCAACCGCAGGCGGATGGTCGAAATAGCCCCAGCTGAGGTGTGCCCCGTAGAGGCCGTAGTATGCCTCGTCGCTGAGGATGCCGGTGGTGGCAGCCTGCACCAGGTTGACCACAAACGTGGCCAGAAGCAAGAGGTAAAAGAGTGACTTATAGTCTTTGTGTTGCATCGACAAAGCGGGTAACTGAATAAAGAATTAACGAAGAAGCGACGACCAGAGGTAGCGTGGTTTGGGCGCACTGCGGTCTCTGTTTTTGCTGAGATCTACGGATACATTGAGCATCTGCTCGTGGTACATGGTTCCCTCTGCGAAGTGAAGCGAATAGGTGAAGCGGGTTTTGACGGCGCCACTATTCAGGAAATTGATGTAGATATCGGCCCTGTCGTATGAGGCTGAGCGGTAGATGGGATCGCCACAGTAGAGATCGCTGCGGTGATCGTTGTAGTAGTGCATCTGTCCTTTGCCGTTGTAGAAGGTATTGAACAGCCCGACGCCGCGATATTCGACTTTCAGTTCCGAGAGAAATGCGTTTTGACGGAACCAGCTTTTGGTTTCGGCACGTGCCCGTTCCATCCCGTTGACCATTCCGGCATTGAGTTCGAGTTTTTCGAAACCGGTTTTCCGGGCCAGGTCGATACCCAGCGAAGTGAGCATCAGGCCATTGTCGTGCAACGCCTCGGGAACGACCGGATTTTTGACTCCGGCGAAGTGAAACATATAGCCAAAGTGCTGCGCATAGAGACAACCCCGCGACAGGCGACCACTCCAACCCATGAAAAAGGCTTCGTGGCGGGTTTCGGTCTGACGGCTTGTCCAGTCGAGCCACACATTGGCGTAGCTCTCTTTCTTCGTAAACGACCACACCAGTCCGTTGATGGTAGGCCGGTAGTTGGCAATAGAGTCCTGAAAGAAGATGCGGGGATATTTCCCGACCGCCATTTCGCGCGGGAATGCCCCCATGGCAAACCGGAAAGGCTTGTTGGTGAACTGATAATAGGCCACCACATCGGAATAACCCACCAGAACATCGCTGCCAAACTCGTGCAAGAGATCGGCCCCGACCTCTATGCGGTGCTCTTTTTCGAAATTGAACCCAATGGTAGGCGCCACGTGCACGCCGGCCATGGTTTGCGGCATCTGAAATTTGGAATAACCAAATTCCGTATTGTCGAAAAACGACTTGATACGTATCTGAAAATCGGGCTTTTGCGAAAAGGCAACACCTCCGGAAAGGAATGCCAGCAAAATAAGCAACTGTTTTTTCATATTTTCACTCCCTTATCACACTCATTAATAAGCATCAACTGATTGTTTTCGATGCGGTAAAACAGAGGAACGATGGTCACTTTGGGATAAAGCCGGCGCAGGCGGATAACCTCCCGCAGCAGGAAATCGACCTCGTTGCCAATTTCGAAACGGGGTGCAAAGCGGTCGAAATGCTTTTCGGCCCACTCCCGTTCGCATCCGGCAAAGCTCACCAGGCCATCAATAAACTGTTGTTTACGTGCCTGTAAATCAACCATGCCGCAATTGTCGTGGCCAATAATGGTGAGGTAACTGATTTCGCCTACGGCAAAAGCGTACGACACCTTGAACTCACTGTTTTGCAGGTTTGCACCACCGGTGCGAATGATATAGGCGAAGTTTTCGGGAATGTTGAGTTTCTTCCTGAAATCCATACACATGCCAATAAGCAGCTCGGCTCTGTCGTAGTTTTCATCGGGCTGAACACCCAGATTGTGGTACATCAACAGTTTTCCCACCGGCGTATTTAGGATGCTCTCCGGAATATCATGGATAGATGTTACAGCACATAAACGATTCATAAATTCTCTTGTTTACGACCCCATACCAGGTAACCCACCAAAGCCAGAATAAGCAGCGCTATTGCAGAAAGGGCAATGGTTTCGGTAGTCTGAATAGAATCGGGTTTGAATGTAAATACAATTTCGTGATTGCCGGCAGGCAGTTGAACGGCCCGCAGGATATAGTTGACGCGGCCAATCTCCACCTCTTTTCCATCCACCGTAGCTTTCCAGCCCGGGTAATAGATTTCGCTGAACACCGCCAGTCCGGCAGCCTGTGCCGTAGATTTGTAGGTGAGTTTGTTGGGCGAATAGGTGGTGAGCAAGATGCGCGATGTGCTGTCTGCTGCACCGGCCTGACCGAGAACGGCCTCAAACTTTTTGTCGGCCACCGCCGTGGTTTTCAGATTCACCTCACCCAGACCAGCCAGTTCTTCGTCGGCATTGTTTACCCATTTGATTTGTTGCACAAACCAGGCATTGCCCATGGCTTCGGGATTACGCTGAGCTATAATTTGCTGCTCTTTGGTGGCTCCGATAAAATATTTCGTATTGAGCATATTGAGCACCGGCATATTCATTTTGCTCAGGTAGCGGTCAATCACATCCTGATAACGGCGCAGTTTGGCTGCGTGATATCCACCCACCGACTTGTGGTAATAAGAGGTAGTGGCATCGTTGAACGGATCTACCGTGGTATTGAACACGCGGTAATTGGGGTCTGTATCCTGCAAAATCATCTCATCGGCCGGCGATTTTGGGAAAGGATTGGCTACTTCGCGTTTGGCCATAAACTTGTCGCTGTTGAGGTAACGTTTGTTGACGCTCCACATATCGACGGTGCAAATGACAATAATCAGAGCCACAGCAAAGGTGTCTTTGACTTTGTTTTTGGCTAATAAAAAGAGCACACCCGAGCCCAGTATCACAACAAAGAAGCTTCTCCAGGCATCAGCCGTGAAAATTGAACGGCGCACCTCCTGCAGACTGTCGAGGATTGGCATCAGCTCCGGATTGGACTGCGCCTGAGGTATATAGTTTTTCACCTCCTCCTGACTGAGGAAGTCGAAGAAGAAATTGGGCATAAACGCAAATAGCAGCGAAACACCCGCTGTTAGGAACAGCGCTGTGAAAGAGGCTTTTTTGTTCTCTACCAAAATAGATGGTTTCTCAATAATTTTTTTCAATCCTAAAATAGCCAGCAACGGAATGGTAAATTCGGCCACCACAAGAATTGAAGAAACTGCCCTGAACTTGTTGTACATAGGCAAATAGTCGAGGAAGAGATTGGTGAGGCCCATCCAGTTTTTGCCCCACGAGAGGAAGATAGCCAGAGCCGTGACGATAAACAACGGCCACGAAATAGCACCTTCTACCACAAACAGAGCGAAGATAAACAGCGCCAGCACAAATGCACCCACATAGACCGGGCCGGATGTAAATGGCTGATCGCCCCAGTATTGATTTTGTTGCGAAAGAATTTCGGCATACTGCGGATTCATTTTGGCCACCGCATCTTTGTTGGCACCCAGCGAAGAGGTTGCTCCCCCTTTGGCATTGGGCACCAGCAGAGTCCATGTTTCGCCAATGCCGTAGCTCCACTGCACAATGTAGTCGCGCTCCAGTCCTGAAGAGGTCTGATTGGCAGCATTGTGAGTCAATTCCGACTTACCGCGGATAGTCTGTTTGCTGTATTCATACGTATGATAAAGGCTTGATAAATTGATCGCTATACCAATAATACCGGCCACGAGCAACACGGCCGACGCTTTGAAAAAGCGAAGCAACTCCTTTTGGCGCAACGCCTCAACAAAGAAAGAGATAACCAATGCCACTATTACAAACAGGAAATAGTAGGACATTTGTACGTGGTTCGATAAAATTTGCAAGGCCACAAAAAAGGCAGTTATTAATCCACCCAACCAGTAACGTCCCCGGTAAGCCATGATGATACCCCCGATGGTGGGCGGAACGTATGCCAGAGTCACAAATTTCCAGATATGACCGGCCTCAATCAGGATAAAGAAATAAGACGAAAACGCCCAGGCAATAGCACCCAAAACGGCAATATCTGTTCTTGTTTTCAATGCTTTCAGCAAAATAAAAAAGCCAATCAACATCAAAAACACAAGACTGGCAGGCGACGGCAAATAAAACATCAGTCCTTCGGTTACTTTTTTCAGCATATCGGTAGAGCCGTAGCTGGGCGAAGTCTGAAAAGTAGGCATTCCGGAGAAGATTGTGCCCGTCCAGCGGGTAAGTTCTCCCGTTTTGGCAAAATGTTCACCGGTCTCCCGTCCATTGGCCATACCCTGACGGATATCACCCTGCGACAAAACCTTACCCTCCATCACATCAGGCGAAAAATACCCCACCGCCAACACCAGAAACAAGAGGATGGATAAGCCGTAAGGCAGGAATTTTTTGAAATTCAAATTATTCATGGATGCTATTTTATTAGAATTAGTCAACATAAAAAAAGCACAAAGAACGAAATTCCGAATCTGTACTTTTCGGAATTCCTGCTCTTTGTACTTTTGTATCAGTATTTTGGGGTCATATCAATAACGATAGTGATCTGGTTTGTAGGGTCCGTCAGAATCGATGCCCAGATAAGTGGCCTGTTTGTCGCTCAGTTTGGTCAGTTTTACGCCAATCTTTTCGAGGTGCAGGCGAGCCACTTCCTCATCCAGTCTTTTGGGTAAAACGTAAACGCCCACTTCGTAATCGTTGGTAAACAGCTCCAGCTGAGCCAATGTCTGGTTAGTAAACGAGTTACTCATCACAAACGATGGGTGACCGGTAGCGCAACCCAGATTGACCAGACGACCATCGGCCAGCAGGATGATGGAGTGTCCTTCGGGGAAGAAGTATTGATCGACCTGAGGTTTGATGTTGCGAGCCCGTATTCCGGTATAGTTTTTGAGTTTCTCCACCTGAATTTCGTTGTCGAAGTGACCGATATTACAAACGATAGCGTTGTTTTTCATGTTTGCCATATGGTCGATGGTGATGATGTCGCAGTTTCCGGTTGTAGTTACATAGATATCGCCTTCGGCCAGAGCATCTTCTACGGTTGTCACACGGAAGCCTTCCATCGCAGCCTGAAGCGCACAAATCGGGTCGATTTCGGTCACGATAACACGTGCACCGTATGAGCGCATCGAGTTGGCACAACCTTTACCCACATCGCCATATCCGCAGACCACCACTACTTTGCCGGCCAGCATAATGTCGGTTGCTCTCTTGATACCATCGGCCAATGACTCGCGGCAGCCGTAGAGGTTGTCGAATTTGGATTTGGTAACAGAGTCGTTTACATTGAAAGCGGGGAAAAGCAATCTGCCCTCCTGCATCATCTGATACAGACGGTGTACGCCGGTAGTAGTCTCTTCAGACACCCCACGAATTTCGGGCAACATTCTTGTCCAGAGCTGATCATCCTCTTTCAGTACATTTTTCAGGATTTTGAGCAATTCTATTTCATCTTCTGTTTCGGCAGTTTTATCCAGTACAGAAGCATTTTTTTCGGCTTCGAAACCTACGTGAATCATCATGGTCGCGTCGCCTCCATCGTCCACAATTACGTTCGGGCCTTTTCCTCCGGGGAAACGCAAAGCCTGCAATGTGCACCACCAGTACTCTTCGAGCGTTTCGCCCTTCCAGGCAAACACCGGCACGCCAGCCGCTGCAATAGCCGCTGCAGCATGATCCTGAGTCGAGTAGATGTTGCAGGTTACCCAGCGAACTTCGGCACCCAGTTCCACCAGTGTTTCAATCAACACCGCCGTTTGTATAGTCATGTGGAGCGATCCCATGATACGGGCACCCTTAAGCGGCTTTTCTTTGCCATATTTCTCACGCAATGCCATCAGACCGGGCATCTCAATTTCAGCTAATTCAATCTCTTTTCTCCCGAAATCGGCCAACGACATATCGGCCACTTTATAAGGGAGTTCGGTAAATAATTTTTCTGTTATCATTTTTCAAAAATAATTAGTGCGCAAAGATAAAATAATTCTGTCAATTTTTGGGCATAAATAGCCGATAATCAATCGGAGAAGCTATTGTTTTAGACTGTTTGGCAGAGATATGGTTGAGTTTGTACCACAAGTGCCGCGAGCAGGAATCTCTTTTTTTCAGACTTTTAGTATAAATCAGTTGGAATTGGAGGTTAATCGGTGTAATTTTGCGCAAAATATTCTCTATTACAACATCAAAAAGCCGATAAAACAGCCACAACATGCTCCTGTTACAAACCGCAACAACCGCCCCCGACAGTGCTAATGGATTGAGTGCCATTGATATGCTGATAAAAGGAGGTGTTATTATCATTCCCATCCTGGTACTTTCGCTTATCTCGGTATATATATTTGTCGAAAAACTTATCTATATTTACAGATCGTCGCGTACAGACAAACAGTTTATGCACAAATTGCTTTTGGAGCTCCGGCAGAAACGAACCGAAGAGGCTCTGACACTCTGCCGCCGCAACAATGCGATGGGAGTTGTTTTCGAAAACGGAATAGAGATGATGGGCAAACCGGTGCGCGATATAGAGAGCATTCTGGAGGCATCGGCCAATGTGGAAGTAACCAAAATGGAGAAAAATATCGCCTACCTGGGGATAATAGCGGGTATTGCACCTATACTTGGTTTTATCGGAACTATTTCGGGTGTTATTTCCATTTTTTACAATATATCCATTACCGATAATGTGAGTATAGGTATCATTGCCGACGGGCTTTACCAAAAGATGATTTCGAGTGGTACCGGTCTGCTGGTGGGCATTATCGCCTATAGCTGTTACCACATTTTACAGATGCGAATAGACCGCTTTACCCGCCGGCTACAGGAGGCCGAATTATCATTTATAAAAATGTTGATGCAATGAAAATAAAGCGTACCAGGCGCTTTGAGCCCGAGGTGAGCACCACATCGCTCAACGACATCATGTTTTTCCTGTTGCTTTTTTTTCTGATTATCTCCACACTGAGCAATCCGAATGTAATCCGAATACTGCTCCCCAAAGCAGAAAAAACGGAGAAGATGAATAAGCAACAAATCTCCATTACCGTATCCGAAGAGAAAAAATATTACCTCGACCAGAAAGAGGTGTCGCTCACACAGCTGAAACCGGCACTGAAAGAGCGGGTTAAAGGAATCGATTCGCCCACAGTTGTTTTGCGATTCGCCCCCGGACTGAAGATTCAGGACCTGGTAGATGTGATGCAAATAGGTACAGAATTAAATATAAAAATGGTGCTGGCCACCCGCAAATAGTATTGGTTACAGAAAATCCATAGATTGTTTTGAGGAAAAACAGGTTGAAAAAATACATACGAAGAAACCGCGATACAATTGCGGCAATTCTGATTTCCGTCGTTTTTCACGCCGTGCTGCTCGTTGCGCTCAATTCTAGCCGGAAGGATGAACCCGCACCACCCGACACCAGTGCCGACGAAATGTTGATACAACTCGAAGAGATTGAGCGGATACTGGAAGAGAGCCTCCCTCCCACCCCCACACCAAAGCCTCAGGAGGCCACAGTGGCTACCACATCATCGACAGTGAGCACCCAGTCGTCAGAAGAAGTGGTTCGCGTGGCCGACAAACTGCCCGAACCAGCCAAACTCGACTCTGTAGCCACCCAAAAAACGGTGACTGCATTGCAAAAAATAGCAGAAACTCCTCCGATGCCTATGATTCCGGACTCCATTTTGGCCGATTTGCGCAGTGGAATTGACAAGCACGACTCTATCCGCCGCAAAATAGAACAAAAGGCTATCGACTATGAGTTTATCCGCAAAAACTACCGGACAATTTACAACCTGAAAAAGGTGTATGTATATGCCAAAAGAGCAAAAACAATTATCGAAGATATAAACCGACAACTTGGTGGAACAAAATCGGACAGCGAAAAAAAGGCATTAATAAAAAAGATGGAAAAAGAGCTTTTTACGATGTTCGAAAAAGAGGTGAGCAATCTTAGTATCACACAAGGTAAATTGCTGATCAAACTGATATCGCGGGAGACCGGAAAAACGACTTATGATATCATCAAGGAATACAAAGGCACAATACCTGCAGCCTTTTGGCAGGGTGTTGCCCGTCTGTTTAAACACAACCTGAAATCGGAATATGACTCTACCGGCGAAGATGCTCTTCTTGAGAAAATTATTCACAAATACGAGAAGAAGGAGTTGTAAATAAGGTTTGTTATTTATGGTTCAATGTTTCTTTTCTCTTCTAAGGTTGGGAGAATCGAAATAAGGTTATATTTCAATTTAATTCTATTTATTCTTTTCTGCTTAATTGGGGAAAATGAGAGTTAGTTTTTTACCTTAATGAACGGAGAAAACCGGGATACTCTTGTCTCTAAATAATTTACTGAAGATTGAAATTGATAAAGATATTTATTCTATTGATACGAACTCACGTTAATTCGTTAAACCAAATCAGACTATCTTTGTTTGTAAATAGTATAACTACTTCATTATAAAGAAATAAATATGGCTATTCCGGCATTCCGAAAAAAAATATTCACACCCATTCTGTTACTGTTTATCCTCTCTCAAAACATATTCGGACAAACTTTTAATGAGGTGAGATCTGCAGCTTTCAGCGGTGAACGGGCCAAAGCCCGAACGCTGGCCAGGGCCATTCTGACTAAAGAATTTGACTCTGATGTGGCCGTCATGCTCGGGCGCGTTTATGCCTGGGATTCGAAATACGATTCGGCGCGTATTGTATTGAATGATGTATTGAAACGTAACCCGAAAAACAGCGAAGCGCTGGATGCACTGGCCGACCTGGAATATTGGGATAGCCGGTATAATCAGGCTCTTGAATATTGCCAAAGAGCGCTCCAAACAGATTCTGTCAACGAGAACTTTCTGTTGAAGAAAGCCAAAATCCTCAATTCAGATGAGCAATATTCGCAATCGGCCCAAACGCTGAAACAGTTACTCAAAATTAATCCCGGGAACAGCGAAGCCATCAAGTGGCTCGAACGGGTACGACTCAATCAGCGCAGCAACAAGATTTCGCTCAGTTATACCTACGATAGTTTTGATAAGGTGACCAATCGCGACCCATGGCAGTTGACCTATTTGCAATATACACGCAAAACGGGGTTTGGAACCGTCATCGGCCGTATTTCGCAGGCCAGGCGTTTCGAAACAAACGGCACACAGTTTGAGGTAGATGCCTATCCGAGAATCTCCGAAAATCAATATCTGTATCTGAATCTGGGATTGTCGAACAGCTCTATTTATCCCGCACAGCGGGCTGGCTTTGAACTCAATACCAGTCTGCCTAAGGCGTTTGAGGCGTCATTGGGCTTTCGGGTTTTGCATTTCAGTGGTTCGAAACGGGTAATAATTTACACCGGCTCGCTGGGAAAATATGTGGGCAATTACTGGTTTTCGCTTCGCCCGTTTGTAACGCCCAACGAAAATGATGCTTCGTTTTCGGTCTATTTCCTCACAAGGCGCTACTTTACAGATCCCGAAAACTATATCGGGGTTCGCCTTGGCATCGGGTCTTCGCCCGATGAGCGGCTTAAAATTATTCAGCAACTCGACCCGACGACCACCTCCAACCGACTGAAATCGCAATCCATCAAGTTCGAATTCAATCATCTCTACAAAAACAGCTGGATTGGCAATGCCGGTTTCGTCATTAATAATGAAGAGTTTTTCCTTCCCAGTCTACAAAAAACACAGTTTGGAGTCAATTATACATTCGACATCAACATTGCTTATCAGTTTTAAACGGCATTTAAATTCTGTTTTATGAAATTGCTCGACTCACCCGAAATCAGACTAAACAGGTCGCTGACACAATTCCTATCGTTGTCGGCTTACCTGCTGCTGGCTTTCTGGCTGGTGCGGCTTATCGATGCTGTTGTGGTATCCAACCTGACTAATATGCCCGATGGCAGCTGGTTGTATCATCTGATTGGGGCGGTTTATGATTTGCTGTTTGTATCGGAAATCCTTCTTTGGCTAATTGTTCCGCTCGCACTTATCGGATACAAACGGATGGAGCTGCAACGTAAGATATTTGTCTCCATTGCTCCGTTATTTGTTTTGGCTAACCTGATTCTGATTGGCTATTTCAGCAAAGCCCGGGTGCCACTGGGTGCCGATCTGTTTGGCTACTCCTTCGAAGAAATCACACACACCGTGAGCGCATCGGGTGGATTAAACATAATCAATATACTTCTGCTGGGCTTGCTGGTGTTTCTGCTTTTTTGGGGATTCCGAAAAGCACCGGTTTTTCCGGTCAGGCCGGTTTTTCGCAAGACTGCCCTTCTGTTTCTAGTTGTGGTTTTCTTCTTTGGCGGCACACTAAAACCCCAAAACTCAGGCTTCGAAAACGAATTTGATTATTTTATCTCCTGCAATAAACTGATGTTTTTCGCCACCAGTAT
This sequence comes from uncultured Parabacteroides sp., assembly GCA_964534355.1. Classification (GTDB taxonomy): domain Bacteria; phylum Bacteroidota; class Bacteroidia; order Bacteroidales; family UBA7332; genus CAXXIC01. The sequence goes on along the minus strand of CAZHNZ010000040.1, from coordinate 19,585 downwards.
CGGCAACTACTCGGCACAACAGGCGGAAGAGTCTGATGGAAATTTTGCAACGCTAAACGAAACCAACGAACAATCGGAGCTATCGCGGGAATTTGTGAGCACGGACTATCCATTGCTTCACAAAGAGAATACGCCGGATGTGATTGGCCGTTATCTGACTACCGACAGCACGCAGCTTCCCACCATTGTTTTTATTATTACAGAGAGTTTGGGACGCTCATATTCCGGACCCAATGCCACATTGGGGAGCTTCACACCTTTCCTCGATTCGCTTGCGCAACACAGCCTGTATTGGGAGAATTGCCTCAGCTCATCTGGGCGAACATTTGAGGTATTGCCCACTCTGCTGGGTTCATTGCCATTTGGCAAAAATGGTTTTGCAGAAATGGGCAATCAGATGCCCAACCATCTTTCCATCATCTCTTTACTTCGGAAAAACGGAGGATATCAATCTGCGTTTTACTATGGTGGTGACCCTCATTTCGACAATATGGATGTTTTTCTACGCAGACAAGGCACACAAAGTATTGTAGGTGAGAGTAGTTTTGGCAGCAAATACAAAAAAATACCGGCCAAAGAAGACGGCTTCTCATGGGGATATGGCGACCGCGAAATATTACAGAAATACCTCGACGATGCTCCCGGACGCAAACCCGGTCCGCGTATTGACGTGATGCTCACGCTGGCTATGCACGACCCGTTCAGGGTACCCGACCAGCAGCAATACAACCAGCGTGTGCTATCCCGCATACAATCGCTGAAACTTACGGTGGATAAGAAACAATTCAACCGCGAATATATCCCGCAGTTTGCATCAATGATTTACTACGACGATGCTCTGCGGAGCTTTTTCACTCAATTCCGTCAGCGTAAGGAATTTGCCAATACCATATTTATCATCACCGGCGACCACCGGATGCCCGAAATACCTATCAGCACGCAGATTGATCGTTTTCACGTGCCATTGGTTATCTATTCGCCCATGCTAAAAGCGGGCAAAATTTTCCCGGCCGTGGTCTCTCATTTCGATGTTGCGCCCACCCTGATAGCTCTTATACGCAAAACATACCGGGTAAAAACGCCTTCGCTCTCGGCCTGGATTGGTGGCGGTCTGGATACACATCCTGAATTCCGCAGCCGCAACAGCTATCCGATGATGCGCAACAAAAGCGAGTTTATGGATTATCTGGAAGGTGATTTTTTCCTGTCGGGCGAAACACTCTACAGCCTGTTCAGGGATAATTACATCGAACCAACTGAAAACGATTCTGCAAAAATACGGTTGAGCAATCGCTTTTCCAACTTCAAGAAGATAAACCGCTTTGTAACAGAAAAGAACCGGATAATTCCCGATTCGCTGAAAATAACATTCTGAAGAAGAGACAAACAGACAAAACCATGAACAGACTCCCGCGCGGATATTTGTGCATTTTTTTTTGTTTTATTCTAACGTTGCCCCTGCGTGCTACAGGCATCATCCTGGCCGATGAGGCACGGCAAAAGGCGCTTTTCAACCAATCAGCAGACAGTGTGCTGGCTTTTGCCGATTCACTCTCTGTGCGCTACAACCGTGTGATAATTCATCTTGGTCAACGTTTTGTCTTCGAAAGGGGAAATATCTTTTCTTCTCCCCAAAGCAAAAGAAATCTGCAGCTTTTCTGTAACCGCATCCGGCAAAATAAGGGAGAGGTGATTCTATGGTTTCTGGACAGTTTTGGCAGCGAAAAATTCAAAGAGGTTCACAAGATACACAAGGAGCTTATTCAGTCAAATATGGATTCAATCCGTGCTTTGGAGATCCCTTATAACGGCATTGCGGTCGATCTGGAATGGATTAATTTGCCCCGCGGAAACAACAACAGTGCTTTTGCGGAGCTGATAAAAACCCTGCGCGAAACAATTGGTAATGACAAAAAGCTCTGCTACTTCGCCACACTTACCAACAATGACAATGAAAACATCAAACGGGGATACCACACAGAGCTACTGACCCAGTATGCCGCCACTCCATTGGCCATGCTTTATGTCGTGGAGAATGGTTTTACAGTCAAAAAAGGGAGGTTGACTCCGGTCATGAGCGAAAATCGTGCAAAGACGCTACTCAATCATTATCAGAAACAGAAATGGGAGATTTGCTACTCGATGCACCGCACATGGTACGTCTCGCACAGGCGAAAAGCGGAGGAAGTATCACTTACTGATATGGACAGAAACCGCCTTGTTTTCAGGAAAAACGAAGAGATAGATCAATTTCTCAGCGCATCTTACCACTCCTTTCCCGAAAAAACTGAGGTAAAAAGCAAAAAGGACAAAACGGTAAAGATCAAACACAAAGATCATATTATCAGGGTAGAAGCAAAAAAACCAGACATCAAATCCGACTACTTCATTTGGGAATACTTTGATTTTTACAGAAATTAAGACTCCAAGCATCTATAGTTAACCAAAACAATACTTTTCTAACAGTTTAAACCTGTTTTCATTCCATTATATTTGTAAATATTGAAAATCCTTAATCTGTATTACTTATGAAGAAGAGAATAATTCAGGTAATAACCAAACACACTATAACAGGGTTTTGGCCGGTTCTTTTAGGACTACTGCTTATATTAACCACCACTCAATGTCAAAAGGAAGAACCCATTCTCAATTCGCCTAAACAGCTGGATGTGAAATTTCTCGGCCACAAAGGTGGTGGGAGTAGTATGTTCAACGCCAACTACATCGAAAACACATTGCCTTCAGTCAAAGACGGATTGAAATGGATGAATGGCGCAGAACTGGATATCCAGCTCAGTCTCGATGGTACAATTTGGGTCTACCACAACGACGACATGGGCGAATCAAGCTGCAATACGGCATATCATCGTTCTATACCACTGGCCCGGGACAGTGAAATCGAAAAAGTACAAATCTGCCAGAGCACAAAAAAAGACCGGATCTACAAACTCAAAGAGATCATTGACTATTGGGCTGTCACCGATAGCGGATTCCCTATCTCTTTGCATCTGAAACAGGAATTTCAGGACACACTAAAAAATGCAATTATCGGCGGTGAAGCAGCATATCTGGCCCGGTTCGTAACAGCTTTTCAGACGATTTTCCCAACTATCAGGCACAAAAACAAACTGATGATTGAGGTCTATGATGCGACTTTTTGCAGAAATATGCACGCTAAAGTCCCCGGAATAAAAATCTGCCTGATGAAAGAGGTCGATTTTCCCAAACAGATCAATGATGCGCTGGCGTTAGGCTACGATGGTCTTAGTTGCTGCATTGACGAACCAACTCTCACCGCGGCGGAGGTTAAGAGGGCCAGAGACAATGGCCTGATAGTTCAGCTCTGGACACCCGACTCTGCGGCAGACTTGCTGAAAGCCTACAACCTCAAACCCGACTTTGTGCAAACGAACAATATGAACGCCATTAATATAGTATCGGGTTATTAACCTACTTCCTGACCGGAAACATTCGGCTTTGCAAATCGAATGAAAGGTGGGGCGGCTGATTGTAGGCCACATTTTGCCATACAAGAGACAGGCGGTACTGATGGTCGGACAGAAGTGTTTTCAGCCGGAACGATGCCGGAAATGTGGTGGTATAAATACGTAACTCACGGCTGTCGCGTGTGCGCCAGATCACCTCTTCGCGCCAGTCGCCAAGGATATCGCCACTGAAACAGGGCACTGCCTTGGTTCCGTTATTGGAGCTGCAAAGCGTATCCTGCAAAAGGCGTTCGCATCTTTCCTCTTTCCAGTTCCATTTGTCAATGTGGTTTTTATCGAGCAGTTCGCTTTGTGCATCGGCATCCCAATAGATGGTAAAATTCATAGAACAGGGCGCTTTTTGCGAGATTGTTTTGCCCGCGCAGTCGCGCAATCCACCACGGCCACCCCAGTTTTCGGCACCGGGATTTCGCGGATCGACATCGGCCGACACACCACGGCCCACATCCTCTTTATCGCCCAGAGCAAACAGCGGTTTTCCATCGCGGGCGGCATACATGGTTACACCCCACGAGTCGAAAGGACCGCCTTCGTTTTCGTGCGGACCAAAAACCTCCAGACCGGGATTATTCAAATCGAAATCGCCCACATGCAATGCATCGCCGTGGCGAAAACCGGTACTGAAGAGCCCTTTTCCATTGTCGTCCACCACCATCGATCCAAAAACAATCTCATCCCGGCCATCGGCATCCACATCGGCCACAGTCAGGTTGTGATTGCCCATGCCCGAAAACGGTGAAGCATCTGTATAAGGCGGGTATGAAATGCCGGAGTCGAATATCCAGCGTTGAGAGATTTTTCCGTTGGCATAGTCCCACGCCACAATCACAGTACGGCCAAAATAGCCACGTGTGAAGATGATGCTTGGTTTTTTCCCATCGAGGTATGCAATGGCTGCGAGGAACTTATTGGCCCGGTTGCCTATTTTGTCATTGGCACCGTTTCCGCCTTTTCCGCCCCAACCGTCGAGAGGATATCGCGTCGGCGCATACTCCTGCGTTGCCCGGATACCACCCGATTTTCCATCGAAAATGGTAAAATATTCCGGCCCATCCATTACAAATCCTTTTACAATACCGCCTTTGGCCACCCAATCGGCAGTAGCATCGCCCACTATTTCGCCCCTGGCCGAGGTGGTGCCATCACCCGTGCGGGTAACCAGTTCTGCACAACCATCGCCATCCACATCGTACACCAAAAAACCATCGGATTTACAATTAATACCCAGATTGATGCGCCAGAGCAAAGTTCCGTCCATCTCATAAGCATCGTAAAGCATGGGGCCCCAGTAGTCACTTTTGCCTTTGCCCTCGGCAACCCATTTCTGAACAATCTCCAGATCGCCATCGCCATCCAGATCGCCCACCGAGGCATCGTCGGCCACATACGAATAGTTCACTTTGCCATCTTTGGTGGTGCCATCAGCCGGTTTTTGCAGCGACACAGAGATGTAGTTATTGGGCTGACAAACAAATGTATTGCTTTCGGAATTAATTTCTTTGCCATTCACCACCGGGGTTAGTTCGTATTTGCAACTTTTATCCGCAGGGGCAGCCTTATCCACAAAATCAGTGGTTTTAAGAATGGGCAGGTTATTCAGTTTTATCTTTTTCTGATTATTTGTAATGCGATAAAGATTAAATGCAATTGCTTTATCGTCAGTTGGCAACAATCGCCAGCTGATGTATGCACCACCCGCCGGCGAGGCAACAGCCACCGGTGCCCGGTTTAGCTTTTCGGCGACAGCCACAGCAGATGTAATTTTGAAACCGGTTATCAGCTGATGACTCTGAACTGTGCGAAACCCGAAATAACCGTTGGTATAGGGTGCCCCATCCGTAAAGTCGAAAAGGACAACTCCATCCAGAGAGTAACGCATCCGGTTGCCCTTCACCTCTATTTTTACACGATACCACTTGTTGGGTTTGAGCAGATGGGCGCTGTCGGTGTATTCGCGAATAATATCGGGCCTCACCTTTCCGGCCTGAAAAGCGGCAAAGTCGCCATCGTATTTGCGAAAACGGCTCGTCGTATTGTTGTTGCCGCCATAGCCCACATAGTAAAGTTTCAGAGAATAGTAGCGGCCAAAGGTTCCTTTGCGCCAGGCAGAACGGGCAAAAAAGTCTGCCGGATTTTCGGCATCGTTGGCATTCCAGAAACAGTTGAGATCGCTGAGCCGGTCGTTGGCTCCGCCTTTCATGACCATTTTGGCAGAATAGGTAATTGTGTAGTCGCCGCACAGGGGCTTGTTGTACCACAGGGTGATGCCTTTGGGGGCATCAATTTCGAGGGTGTCTTTCGCAAACCGGATTATCGTTTGCGGAACTTCTGTTTCGGGTGTCCACTCGCCGGATCGGAAATCGGGATTTTTATCTGAAGCATTGGCAACTGAAAAGTTTGACAAAGTGAGCAGAAATGCTGCCTGAATAGCAATAAATAGCTTTTTCATTGTGTTAAATATTGGTACTGAGATGAGAAATGAGGTTTCAAATTTAAGAAATAAATGACGAATGGCACCGGTGAATGCAGCATTTTACAGATAAATGAATATTATTCCATGAGAATGAATAATTTTGCCTGCACCGGCAACCGACAATTGCCTCACTCATAATTTGATTATTATCAAAACAATTTGTAAGTTTGCACGCTCGAAACCAAAACAAAACTATATATGACTACATTTAGCCAGTTAAGCTATTCAATCTTTGAAAAGTGCACCCTCGACTACCACACAACAGATGATGTGGATGCAGCCATCAAAAATCCGTACGAATTCCAGACCATAGAATATTTTCTCTACCTCAAAAACTGGATTGATGCCGTGCAGTGGCATCTCGAAGATATCATTCGCGATCCGAACATCGATCCGGTAGCCGCACTGGCTCTCAAACGCCGTATCGACAAGTCGAACCAGGACCGCACCGATCTGGTAGAGCTGATCGACAGCTATTTTCTCGATCAATACAAGGATATCAAACCTTTGACTTCGGCCACCATCAACTCCGAAAGTCCGGCCTGGGCCATCGACCGACTCTCTATTCTGGCGCTCAAAATCTACCACATGCAGCAAGAGGTATCGCGTACCGATGCCGATGCAGCACACATCGCTCAGTGTCAGGCAAAACTGAATGTATTGCTCGACCAGCATACCGACCTCACAACGGCTATCGATCAGCTGATTGAAGGCTTCAAATCGGGCGAAAAGGTAATGAAAGTCTACAAACAGATGAAAATGTATAACGATCCCGCTCTCAATCCGGTATTGTATCAAAAACAGTGAAAAAAGTACTGATTATTCGTTTTTCGGCTCTCGGGGATGTCGCCATGACTATCCCCGTTACCTATTCGCTGGCCAGACAACACCCTGATACAGAGTTTGTTTTCCTATCGAAACCGGCATTGCGCAAGCTATTTTTCAATGCTCCGGCCAATTTCAGGTTCGAAGCCATCGAATACAAGGATAAACACAAAGGGTTTGCCGGCATCGTCCGGCTGTTTTTGGCTCTGCGCAAAGAGAAATTCGATTGTGTAGCCGATTTGCACGGCGTGTTGCGCAGCTACATTCTGACCGGTTTATTCCGTATTTCAGGTGTACGAACAGCCACCATCGACAAGCAGCGCCGCGACAAAAAAGAGCTGGTAAAACCCGATAACAAAATAAAGGAAGAACTTCCCTCCTCTTTTGCCCGCTACGAAGCAGTCTTCCGACAACTGAAATTTCGTTTTAAACCCGTTTTCGACTCCATTTTCGAAGAGAAAGGTGACATCGACAACATCCGCGAACTTACCGGCACCAAAACCGGTAAGTGGTTGGGCATCGCACCTTTTGCAAAACACAAAGGGAAGATTTATCCCATAGCCAAAATGGAAAAAGTAGTGGAACTATTGAGCCACAGTGGGGAAACCCTATTTCTGTTTGGCGGCGGAAAAGAAGAGAGAGAAATACTCGAACAATGGCAGGAACGCTACCCCAACACCATCAGCACGGTAGGAAAAATCGATATGGAAAAAGAGCTCAACCTGATGAGCCATCTCGACGGGATGATTACCATGGACTCCGGCAATATGCACCTGGCATCGCTGGTGGGCTGCCCCGTGGTGTCAGTTTGGGGGGCAACGCATCCCTGCGCCGGCTTCTATGGCTGGGATCAGGACAGGCGAAACGCTGTTCAGATTGATTTGCTCTGCCGCCCTTGCTCCATATTTGGCGACAAACCCTGCTACCGCAAAGACTATGCCTGCCTGACTTTGATTACGCCAGAAATGATTGTGGAACGGGCTGGAAAGGTGTTTAAATAATCTCCGTTGTTTAAATTATTTATCAGATTATCCTTCGTTTTGCGTATCTTTTTTATCTTTGCATATCCATCCGAAAAGATGTTTTTGAGTTCCCTTTAGTCGTAAAGAAATGACTTTTTGCAACAAAAACAGAAGGTCTTCTTTTCAGGAATTATATGAACTATTTCTCAATAAAATCTTTTTATGCATCCAAATAATCGTCAGGTTTTTCAGGCCAGCTCACCGAAACGCGCAAAAATATTCACACTGATAATCAGAAGCATAATAATACTTCTTTTAGGGGCTGTTATCATTATTATTTTCTCTGTTAGTAAAAATTCTCAAACCAATTTCCCCAAAGTCTTTGATCAGTACGGATATATGAAGCAGATTGTAAATCTGGAGGGGAAACATATGCCCGGACATGCATATCAGGAAGCCAGAAAGGCAATCCGGAAGAAACCGTTAATGGGGTACCTGAATCAAAGCCAGTTAATCAAAAAGCGGAAGTATCAGAAACAAATACGGGCAGCGTTTTATGTAAACTGGGATAATCAATCCTTCTACTCACTCAAAGAACACCTGCATCAGCTTGATATTGTGTTTCCTGAATGGTTTACTATTGATCCGAAAGCAGACACGGTAATTTCCAAAATTGACCCGAAAGCAGTAATCCTCCTCAAACACTTCAAAATAAAGGTTATACCCATTCTATCCAATTATTCGAATGGAAAATTTGACGGAAAAATTATCCATCAGATTATTATTAATCCTAATCGTAGAAAGAGGTTAATACAATCCATTGAGCAGAATCTGAAAAAGAATCATTTTGAAGGGGTAAATATTGACTTCGAGGATTTAACAGAGACAACAGACGAATATGTCATTCAGTTTCAGAAAGAGCTTTACGCAGAGCTTCATAAAAACGGCCTGTTGGTTACGCAGGATATCATCCCCCGAAACATTGACTACAACCTGAAGGAACTGAAAAAATACAACGACTATCTGCTTTTGATGGCCTATGATGAACACTCGACAAACAGTAAACCCGGGGCTATCGCATCTCAAAACTGGATAGAAAAGGTTCTTGATTCGTACGGAAGAGATTTGCCGGAAGAAAAAACAATTCTCTGTTTGGGTGCCTACGGTTATGATTGGAAAGAGGGTGAACCGGCTAAACCCACAACATATCAGACCGCAATAGACAAGGCAAATTCGATGAATTCAACAATTGAATTCGACTCTATCGGATACAATCTCAGCTTTTCATATCCGGATGAAGATGGCAGCTCACATCAATTGTATTTCACTGATGCGGTAAGCAACTTCAACGCCATGCGATTGGCTGTTGAGTATGGTCTGGCCGGAACAGCATTGTGGCGTTTGGGTTCAGAAGACCCACGATTGTGGCAGTTCTACAATCGCGAATTATCCTCCAAAGAGCTCGCTCAAAAGAAAATTGATTTGACAAATATGGGATTAATAAAGCCTACAGATCAAATCAGCTTTATCGGAGATGGTGATATTCTGGATGTAATAGAACAACCTCATCCGGGCAATGCAACATTGGTATTCGATTCTGTTTACTCAATAATAGATCACGAAATATACAACAAACTGCCTTCTTCCTATTTAATCAGAAAGATAGGAATTGCAGATAAAAAACTGGTTCTCTCTTTTGACGATGGCCCAAGCGAAGTGTACACACCTCAAATACTTGAAATTCTCAAGAGAGAGAAAGTCCCTGCCACATTCTTTATGCAGGGCGAAAATATCGAAGCAAACCTGCCTTTGGTTATGCAAATCTTTAACGAAGGATATGAGATTGGAAATCACACGTTCTCACACCCGAACATTGCCAATATCGGAACTGAGATGACAATACTGGAGCTCAACGCCACACGACGGTTGATTGAGTGTATCACCAATCGTTCCACAATCTTATTTCGCCCACCCTACAATGCCGACAGCGAACCCCGCGATTACCGGGATGTGATACCGTTAATCCGCGCAAAAAAAGAAAACTACATTACAGTGAGTGAATCGATTGACACACGTGACTGGGAAAAAAATGTGAGTCCCGACTCTATTTTCGAAAGGGTAAAAGCCAATATCAACAACGGAAATATCATTCTGATGCATGATGCGGGTGGAAACAGGAAAGCAACCATTGCAGCTTTGCCCCGCATTATTGAGTATTATAAGAAGTTAGGATATAAATTTGTAACCGTAGCTGAGCTTTTGCATCAGAATAAAGATGCTCTGATGCCCAAACTAAACACAACAGACTCACTGATATCGGCAACAGACTGGTATATAGCCAAAGGCATTTTTTATTTCATACGGATAATCTTTATTGTCTTTATTCTGGCTACAGTTTTATCGGTAATCCGGCTTATTCTGTTGGCTATTCTGGCATATATCAATAAAAAGAAAGAGAGCAACATCAAACAAACAGACATTCCATTCAACCCGTTTGTCAGCATCATTGTGCCGGCATACAACGAAGAGGTGAATATTGTAAGCAGCCTGAAGAACTTACTTTTAACTGATTACCCATCCTTCGAAGTTGTATTTGTGGATGACGGCTCAAAAGACCAGACCTTCTCCCGGGTGAAAGAGACATTTGGAACCAATGAAAAAATACGGATTTACACAAAACCCAATGGCGGAAAAGCTTCTGCTCTGAATTTTGGGGTAGAACACGCCCGTGGTGAAATAGTGGTTTGTATCGATGCAGATACTCAACTCAGGCCGGATGCAGTGAGTAAACTGATCCCCCATTTCACAGATCCGGATGTAGCCGCCGTGGCAGGGAATGTTAAAGCCGGAAATGAGGTGAATATGCTCACCAAATGGCAATCGATTGAATACATCAGTAGTCAGAACTTCGACCGAAGAGCGTTTGCTCTGCTCAACTGTATCACGGTTGTACCGGGGGCAAACGGGGCTTTCAGAAAAACGGCCTTACTGGAAGTGGGGCTTTATACAACCGACACTCTGGCCGAAGATTGTGATGTGACAATACGACTGCTCAGAGCCGGATATGAGGTGAAAAACGAGACAAAATCGCTCGCTTATACAGAAGTTCCCGAAACTGTTTCGATGTTTATGCGTCAACGTTTCCGGTGGAACTATGGAATAATGCAATGTTTCTGGAAACACCGCGATACATTGTTTAATCCGACCTACAGAGCTCTGGGATGGGTAGCGCTACCCAATCTGTTGATTTTTCAATTGATATTGCCGGTTATAGCACCATTGGCCGACCTAATTACGATTATCGGATTGCTGGCCGGCAACGGATACATGGTTTTGTACTATTATTTGCTTTTTGTAGTAGTGGAAGTTCTTGCTGCGGCTATTGCCTTTTCGTTTGAAGGTGAAAACAAGAAACGACTAATCTGGATTATTCCTCAACGGTTTTATTACAGACAAATCATGTACTACATTGCCATAAAGTCGGTGGTAAAAGCGATAAAAGGCGGAGTAATGTCATGGGGCACACTGAAGCGCACAGGCAATGTTAGTCTGAAAACCAACTAATTACCGAACAAAGCGATTCAGTGTTACGATTACGCAGGTACCCTTACCTTCGGTGGAGTTTATTGTTATTTTGCCATGATGCATTTTAATAATGCGCTGCACCAATGACAGACCTATACCAGACCCCGGAAACCGTCCGGCATTTCGGGCACGGTAGAATGTTTCTGTAATATGTGGTAAATCTTCCCGGGATATGCCAATGCCGGTATCTGTAACGCAATATTCTATTTCGGCATCAGAAAGCCTTAATTCAACACGAACGTCTCCTCCTGCTGAAAATTTACAGGCATTATCAAGGATATTGAGGAAGGCGATTTGCAGTATATTCTTATCGCCATGCAAAATAAGTTTATCAGAATCATCAGGCATCTCGGGGAAGTGTAAAGCGATACGGGCATCCGGTCGTTTCACGCGGATATCATCTATTGTTTCCAAAATCAATTCATCAATGCGAATTTCCTCTTTCTGAAAGCTTTCGCTCACAGCATTACTTTGTGCCAGTAACAATAGCCCGTTCGAAAGAGCCTGAAGCCTCTCTGCTTCAGTCAGAATAAATTTAAGAGTATCCTGATATTCTTCCTGAGACCTCAACCGGGTAAGTTCCACTTCGAGATGGCCAATTATTGAGGTTAAAGGCGTCCGAAGTTCGTGAGAAGCATTGGCTACAAATGATTTTCGTTGCTCAAAAGCCTGCTCAAGCCGCTCAAGCATTCTGTTTATTGTAATCGACAACTGGGCGATTTCATCTATTCCATTCCCCTCATCCAAACGTAGATGAAGATTGGTCTCTGATATCTTATTCGTGCCTTTAATCACTTCTGAAACAGGACGTAAGATCCAGGACGTAAACACATTTCCGGCGATAATGACTATAAGCAGCGTAATGACAAAACCTATTATCTGAATATTTAACAAAAGATCCAGCTTGGCATTTCCACTGTCATCAACAGCCTCAACCATAACCACATACTCACCCTGATTGTCTGCATAATGTATTCCCACAATCTGCTTATCTTTTATTCGGGCATCGTACTCTTTTCTGTTTCGAACAACATTAATGAGAGACTCATCAAAACTGCAAACATCTGTGCTATCAATAAAAACCGGATGATTGTCCCTGTCATAAATACGTATATTTTCATGAGGTAATGTATTCAGGTACACATTCTCCACTTTCTTAAACTCGATGGTACTGACCTCATCTTTTTCGAGAAAGACAGAAGCCGCAATTACTGCCCTGTCTTTTAGTTCTTTGTAAAAATAATTTCTGAAAAAAGATTGACAAAGCAAATATATATAGATGTTCAGGCACAATATTATAACACCAACAACAGATGTAAACCACAAAAGAATCTTCGTTCTGATATTCATTTTAATAACAGATTAATCGTTAAACATATCCTTCTTTAAATATGTATCCCATCCCATAAACCGTATGAATGAGTTTATTATCAAATCCTTTATCAATTTTGTTTCGCAAATAATTTACGTAAACATCTACAATATTTGTGCCGGAGTCGAAGGATGCATCCCATACATTCTCCGCTATCTCGGAGCGTGAAACAACAATACCGTTGTGCGAAATAAAATATTGCAAAAGCAGAAACTCCCGGGATGTAAGTTTAATAATCTTCTCCGATCGCTTCACCTGTTTGGTTTGGTAGTCTACCTCCAAATCGGCAATGCGAAAAATTGTCTCCATTTTAAAATCTGATTTTCGTCTCAAAAGTGCCCTTATGCGCGCAAGCAGCTCCTGAAAACGAAATGGTTTGGTCAGATAATCATCCGCACCACTATCAAGCCCTTCCACAATATTGTCGGTTGTACCCAGAGCCGTCAGCATCAATATCGGCATTTTGCTGTTTTCCCGAATCATTCTACACAACCTTAACCCGTTAATTTCGGGCAGATTAACATCCAACAGAGCGATATCGTACTGATTCTGCGTAGCCAATTGCATGGCCACTTTGCCATCGTATGCAACATCTACCAGATATGATTGCTCTTCCAGTCCCTTTTTCAGGAAGGAAGCAACACTTTTTTCATCTTCAACAACCAGAACTCTCATAGTATGATTATATATTCGACTCAAATATAAGTATATATTTCGACTCTTTTGTGTGTGGATTTATTGTTTTTGCAAAGAGCAATTGTATTCTGCAAAAATATGAGGGGAAACAGTCTCACGACTACCTCCCCTCCGCTTAAATTTAACTTTAGAGAAAAATCAAATGTATGTTTAGATTTAAGGTTCTATGTTGTTTGACGATATTTCTTCTGCCAGCTTACGTTTATACCCCCACTCAAACAACAATGGGAATATCAGAAGCGTAAGAATTGTTGCCGATATCAGCCCGCCAATTACAACAATTGCCAGTGGTTTCTGAGTTTCGGAACCGATACCTGTTGATATGGCGGCAGGCATCAATCCAATGGCCGCCATCATCGCAGTCATTATCACCGGGCGAATGCGGGATGATACACCTTTCTTTATTGACTCGGATAGGGTATATTTCTTGTCGATATTTCGTTTGAAAACTGAAACCAAAATAACTCCATTCTGAATACAAATACCAAACAGGGCGATAAATCCAACGCCGGCCGAGATACCAAATATAGTTCCGGTTACATGCAATGCCAATATACCTCCAATCAGTGCAAAGGGAACGTTTAACAATACCAGTCCGGCATCGCGTGCATTACCAAACGTAATAAAAAGTATTATAAATATCAGCACCAGACAGATTGGAACTACCTGTGTCAGACGGGCAGATGCCCGAACCTGATTTTCAAACTCACCGGCCCACGAAACGGTACATCCTTTTGGCAGATCGATTGTTCTGACCCGGGCCTGAGCTTCCTGAATGGTACTTCCCAGGTCTCTTCCACGCACACAGAACTTAACACCGATAAACCGCTTATTATTGTCGCGATAAATAAATGCGGGGCCATTAATGGTCTTAATTTCCGCTATCTCTTTCAGAGGCACTTTATTACCTCTGATTGTGGGAACCATCAACAGTTTCAAATCCTCCTCCGATTTACGGTAATGGCTTTGATAGCGAATCCGGATATCAAATTTTCGTTCACCCTCGTAGAGCTGCGACGCAGTTTTTCCGCCGATAGCCATCTCTATAACCGCCTGAGCATCTGATGTAGTGACGCCGTACAGAGCCATTTTTTCTTCATCCAGATGAACGCTCATTTCGGGCTGTCCAATATTTCGAAGAATTCCAACATCTTTTACCCCGGGTACATCTTTTATTTTTCGGATGACGCTTTCGGCCAGTTTGTCCAGCTCTTCCAGATTATCGCCATATATCTTCACTGCATTATTGGCATTGATACCAGCCACGGCTTCCTGTACATTATCAATAATTGGTTGAGAATAATTGTATTGGATACCAGCAAACTGAGTGAGCGAAGAGTCCATCGCAGCAATTAGTTCATCCTGTGTAATATTCCGTTTCCACTCTTTTTTGGGCAAAAGATTGACCTGACATTGAACATAATAGAAACCAGACGGGTCTGTTCCGTCATTCGAACGACCGGTTTGCGACAGTACCTCGGTTACTTCGGGAAACTGCAACAACTTTTCTCTGATTTTATGAACCATTTCTACCGTATTGGTCAGAGAACTGCTCATCGGCAGTTTGGCTTCTACCCAAAGAGCTCCCTCGTTGAGCTGCGGCAGGAACTCTGTTCCCAGAAATTTAGCAGACATCATGGTGGCAACCAGCAAAACCAATGCAAAAAATATACTTTTCTTTTTGTGTTTATAGCAGAATGTAAAGGCACGGAAAACATTATCGTGAATAATCCGGACAAATGGATTTTCCTTCTCGCGCACATTTTTCCGAAGTAAAAAAGAGACCAATACAGGCACTAGTGTGAGGGTAAACAATAATGCTCCCAGTAAGGCAAATCCCAGTGTGTAAGCCAGCGGCGAGAACATCTTACCTTCTACCTTTTGAAAAGAGAAGATCGGGATCAGAGCTGTAATAATAATGAGTTTTGAGAAAAAGACGGCTTTACCCATTTCAGCTCCGGTATTCTTAATCCACCCCAGTTTTGTCCGCTTGTTAAATCGTTCCATACCCATATCCCGGGCCCGGTGATCGAGCATCACAAACATCCCCTCCACCATTACAACAGCACCATCTATTATAATACCGAAGTCGACAGCACCCAACGAGAGTAGATTGGCAGACATTCCCTTTAAGCGTAAACAGACAAATGCAAACAAGAGGGCAAGGGGTATAATAAGCGAAACAATAACCGTAGTCCGCCAGTCTGCCATAAACAAAAACACAATAACCGTTACCAGTATTATCCCCTCCAGCAAATTGTGCATCACCGTTTCAGTACAAAATTCCATCAAACGGTCTCTGTCGTAGAAAGTGACCATCTTGACATCTGCCGGCAGGATATTTTCATTAATATACTCTATTTTTTCCTTGAGACGGGCCAACACTTCACTCGGATTTTCGCCTTTCCGCATCACCACAATACCCTCTACCGCATCATCGTTGTGATTTCTACCAACCTGCCCTACACGCGGCGAGTACGACTCGTGTACATCAGCCACGTTTTTCACCAAAATAGGCGTTCCATTGATATTTTCGACAATAATATTTCCTATATCGTTTTCATTGTTGAGCAATCCAATACCCCGTACTACGTATGCCTGACCACTTTTCTCAATCACATCACCGCCCACATTTACATTACTTTTTGTTACAGCATTGTAAACCTCAAGGGGTGTAATGTCATATTTTGCCAACAATTGCGGATTTACACTTATTTCATAAATCTTATCCTGCCCGCCAAACGCAACAATATCTGCGACACCGGGCACACTTCTCAATTGTCTCGAAATAGTCCAGTTTTGTAGTGTCAGCAACTCACGCGATGTCTTTGTCCGGCTTTCAAGCGTGTAACGGAAAATCTCGCCGGTTGGACCGTATGGCGGTTGAACATCGGGCTCCACTCCGTCCGGAAGATTGATACCCCTCAGCAGATTATTGACCTGTTGACGTGCAAAGGCATCATCTACATCATCTTCGAAGATTATCTTTATTACAGATAATCCAAACATACTCATCGACCGTACATTGGTTTTTCGTTGTACCGAATTCATGGCCACCTCGACAGGCATAGTCACAAATCGCTCCACCTCCTCTGCACTTCTTCCGGGCCACTGACTCACAATGATGATTTGTGTGTTTGTAACATCGGGAAATGCCTCAATCGGCGTATTCATAAAACTGACTACTCCGGCTGTAACAAGCACCGCTGTCATAAAGAATACGAAAAACTTATTTTTGAGCGAAAAGGCTACAATATTTTTAATAAATGTATTCATAACCGTATGGATAATGCATTGTCAATATCTGAGAATGCGAATAAATACTGAGACAAAAAAAATTTTATGTAAAAACTCAAATCAATCGTTGAGATCGTCGTAAATCAGGAGCTTATTTTTTGTAATAATTTTTTCTCCGGGCTCCAATCCGAACTGGATATAGGCGGTACCTCCTACTGTTTTTTCGATATTCACCTTTCGTGTTTCGATTTTATCTTTACGATGATATACCATCACATAATACTTGTTGTTATCGAAAATAACGGCTTCGGCCGGAATAGCGGGCAAAGTCCTGTTTTCATCAAAATGGACATCAACACTTGCAAACATTTCCGGCTTAAGCATAACACCGGGGTTAGGCAACTTTATCCTTGCCTTCAACACCTTAGTCTCTGAGTCGAGCACATTGTATATTTTGTCAATTTTACCCCTGAATACCTTTCCTTCGTATGCCAGTGTAGAGACATCTGCCTCATAACCCTCTTTTATTTTATCAATATCACTCTCAAAGACATTTGCATTGACCCACACTTCGTCTAACCCCGAGATTGTAAACAAAGCAGTGGTATTATCAAGCCGAACCTGCATCAGATTATTTATATTCTTCTCTACAATGTAGCCCGATATTGGCGACTTTATCACGTACTGTCCTTTGCTGTCTACGGCATAGATGTTGTAAATCCGGCGGACCCGGTTTTGCGCTGCAATCGCTTTCTCATATTCTTTTTGAGCAACCATCAGATCTTTTTGAGAACTCACACCCGACTTAAGCATCTCCTGTGTCATTTCCACATTTCTTTTGGCAATCTGCACAGCTGCATCGGCCGAAGTGCGTTCTTCAACCAACCCGGCTACTTCTCCACTTTGTATCACAGCCAATACCTGTCCTTTCGCCACCTTATCTCCCAACTCGACCTTTACATCCTGCACAGTACCGGCTACCAATGGCAATACTTTAATTACTTTATCTTCATCGAAGGTAACTTTACCGGTCATTTTCAGCTCATCCTGTACACGCGCCATCTTTACGGTATCGATGGTGATCATCTTCTCCATTGTCGGGGTTAATGTATATCCTTTTTTTATGATAGCTACATCTTCTGCTTTTTTCGCGCATGATGCACATAACAAGGCAGAGCCCGATAGTAAAACAAATATTTTCTTCTTCATATTCTATTTTCTTTATATCTGATATAATCAATTCCCAACAACCATATGCAGCTCTTCCAGTGCATTGAGCCGGTTCTGTTGTACACGCAGCAACTCCAGTTTAGAGTTTTTATAGGTCTCATAGTAGTCTATAAACTCGAGCAGACTGATGGTGTGTTTCTGATATGCAGCAGCCACGCCGCTCATTAGCGTTTCGTAGTTGTTATCAAACTTCCCGGATGCAGACTTATATAATTTGTCGGTTTCGTACACCAGAGAAAGTGTTCTTTTCAGGTCTGATTGCAATGTTTGCTGTGCCTGACTATATTGTAGTCTGGATTGTTCAATTTCGTAACGGGCATGTCTTATGTTTCCCTGATTTCTGTTCCAGGTTGGCAGATCAAACTGTAAATTAACAGCATTGAAGTTGGGAATATAACCACCATTCTTATCCCATCCGGCAGACACCGTCACATCGGGTATTCGAAGCGACTTTTGCAGAGCCAGATTTGTCTGACTCATTTTTATTTGTGTCAACGTTCCTTTCAGATCATATCTGTTAACAAGCGCCGAATCGAGCAACTGATCGTACTGCAACGCGGCCACATCTTTTTGATGCAGGGTCTGTAAATCGACGACGGGTGAAATCGGGCATAGCAACGTATCTCCGGTTAATAAAGATAAATTACTCTGTTTTTCACTCAGGGTTTTCAACGTCTCCATTCGTTCATTTTCGAGGCCAAACTGCATCGCCTCCAACCTTGCAACTTCTCTCAGTGGAACATTGCCATTTTTATATTGTATCTGAAAACCCGTCAAAAGGGATTTGGTCGATTCTATCTCCTTATCGTAAATGGCTAATCTCTGCTTCAGAAAAAAGAGATCATAAAAATCAGTCCTCAACTCGTAGCGCAGAGCCCGAATCAGATCATAAAACTGTTGTGTTGAAAGTTGCACTCCCAGTTTTTCAAGATTTACACGTAAGCGATGTTTTCCACCTAAATAAATCAGTTGACCAATAGAGACTGCTGTCTGACCCGATTTTGCCATTTCAAACCAACGTTTACGTTGCGTATCATACATACCCTGTTGGATACTCAGCGTCGGGTTATTCCACAACTTAGCCTGAATAACATTTGCTTCTGCTTCGTAAATGTTGTATTTAGCCACCAGCAACTGATAATTTCGTTGCAAAAACAGTTTCTCCGCCCCATCAAGCGTCAACCTTACGGTATCGGCTTGTGGGCGGGGAAACGCACTACTGATCAAAATAAAAAAGAGAGTAATCGCTATTGTTGTTCTTCTTATTGCCATAGCACCTATTACTAATTGTTCTGATGCAAATCTACGGCACGAAAATTAATAGCTTATTAAAGAATTATTAGAATATTATTAGAGAATGATTGTGTCGACCACCCGGATTCAAATAATGAATTATTGTAAAAATCATAATTCGCCATTTTACCACCACCAAACAACCCACTTTCTGCATTTTTTTATACCTTTGCAAACTCATTATTTACGGCCCCACGGCCGGATAAATATCAACAATCACAGACAGAAAAGAAATGGACAAAAATTTCAAAAGAACACTCATTACCACGGCTTTACCTTATGCCAACGGACCGGTACACATTGGTCACCTCGCCGGCGTTTATGTTCCGGCAGACATCTATGCACGCTATCTGCGCCTCAAAGGCGAAGAGGTGTTGATGATAGGCGGTAGCGACGAGCACGGTGT
>CAZHNZ010000039.1:0-32399 GCA_964534355.1 uncultured Parabacteroides sp. | reverse complement strand
CGACTACCCCGGCGCGCTCACCCGCCGACACTTCCGCATCGTTTGGGTCACCGGTACTGCCGGTCAAACACCTTCGCAATCCGTCACCTACACCGGCCAACGCATAGCGATAAAATCCAGATAATTCAAAAAAAATAATATCAGGGCGTGCCCCTCGCCCACTCGGGTCGGGCTATCCGCTCTTACTCCTCGCCGGTTCACCTTTGCTGCGGTAAACACAGCTTTGGTGGCCGGCTGCGGGGTATCCGCTTCTATCCCTCACGCAAAAAAGTTACCACTCATTTCGTCGTATTCACGCGAAAAACAATACATCACTCACTATTTATTTTTTAGAAATATATATCTTTGCAGCCTGTATTAATAAAAAACCATATGGAACTAAATCTGTCCGACCTTACATCAATGAATTATTATCATATAATCCTGCTAGCTGTGGTCGTTATTACCATGTGGTTGCCATTCTTCCGTAAACTAAAATCGTGGCAAAGGTTGTTGATTCTTGTTGCTCTCATCATTCCTGTTTCGCTTTTTACAGGCAAGGTGGGAATGCTTATATGCTTTGTCTCTTATTTTCTGTTGTTGCTTACAATCATGTTCACCAACAGATTATACGTCTACACCTGCGGAAAGTGCGGCTTCGAAAAAGAGTATAATCAGAAACTCACTCTCTTCAAATGTCCGCAGTGCGAAACGGAGAATAGCATGGATTGAGGATGATCAGTCTATTGGTTTGATTTATTAAAAGAACGGCAAATCACGATTGTCCGTTCTTTTAATAAATCAGTCCGATTTGCCAGAGTGGTATAATGTTCAGATATCCATATTCGATATCATCTTTTACCACATAGCCGTTTTCAACAGTCGATATCTGTTTCTGACTTTTGTTCTTTCCTCCAATTTCAAACACATTTTCATCTACCTGAAAATCGGATACGGACGATGTAACGACGTTATACCTGATGCGAAGCTGATTAATAAAGAAGGTCTCACGTATATTCCCGATATTTGCCTCCTGATTGGCCAGCACATAAATCAGGTTGGGGTTGTCCAGATATATTTTATCGACTTTACCTAATCCTTTAATACCTCCGGTGTCGTGTCGCAATTGAATAATCATTCCTGCATCTTCTATGTATTGGCAATAGTCGGCAATGTTGTTGCGGCTCGCGGCCAGTGATGTGGCTATGCTTGTGAAGTTGGGCTTAAAGGGTACGCTTTTTGCAACGATGGCCAGTAGTTGTTTCAGTTTTCGTCCGGTCGATGCATTCATACCGGCATATAGGGGAATGTCTGTTTCCAGCGTTTGGTTGATAATTTGTTTTAGCCTGATTTCGTAGTTGTCGTCCAGCGCAAACGGGTAATAGCCATTTTTCAGATAGTCGGAAAAATAGGTGAGCGGATGTTTCAGTAGATCGGGGTTGATGGTTTGATTGAGAATGTTGTCCAGTGTAAGTGGTTCAATTTTAATGGAATGAAACAGTTCGAGATATTCTCTGAACGACAATCCCTGCATGTGGTACATTACCGCTCTGCGGCTTAAATCGGACACACCTTTTCGTATATCCAGCACAGACGAACCGGTGAAGATAATGTTGAGCTCGCTGTAATAATCGTATATCAGCTTTAACTCTTTCGACCACTCTTCGTATTTGTGTATTTCATCTACAATCAAATACTTACCGCCTTTTTTTACAAATCTATCGGCCAAATCAATGAGTCTGTTTTCAGCAAAGTAAAAATCTTCGGCATTAACATACAGGCTCTCTTTGGGACTTAATTGTGTTTTGATGTGTTGCAGCAGCAGCGTGGTTTTGCCCACACCGCGCGGACCGGTTAACCCGATCATGCGACTATTCCAGTCGATATCCGTATAGATGTATCGCCTGAAATTGGTTTGGGTTTCGGCCAGTAGTTTCTGAAAATGTTCGTACAACTTATCCATGTTTGTCCTATTTGTATGCAAATATAGGCAAAAATGCACTATGATAGTGCGTTCTTGCCTATAAATCGCACTCAGGCAGTGCGTTTTTGCGAATATTTTGCACTGTGACAGTGCGTTTTTTTATATTTACAACCTTTCCAAAGTTCAAAACTTTGGAAAGGTTGTGTTCTAGAAAGCGTTTATTTCGCCGTATTCATCTTCAAAACCGTAATAGAGAGCGGTTTGAACTCGTGACTGAACGAATTCCCCGAAACGGAAATCTTTTCGCTTTTGGGGGTAATCTTTTTCGGATCGGCAATGGTGTTGGTATCATCGCGCTTCTCTGCGGTGAGCAACGTCATTTCGGCCTGTGGCAGCACCTTGCCGGCACTGTTGATGTCGATTTGCACCGTTTGCGCTTTGTCCGACAGATTGACTACCTTGAGGTAAAGGGTGCCGTTTTTGCTGTTTTTGGTCACACTGTAAAAGAGCTGTTCGGTGGTGTCGGCAGCCATAGGCGTGTTTTCGATGGCCGATTTCACTAGTTCATCTCCCACGTTTTTGGCAAATACGGTCTGCATGTAGTACGATGGCGAACCGTAGCAGCTGAGGCCGTTGTACCCGATGAGGTTGCTCGGCCACTGCATACCGCCTTTGTTTACATTCACAAAGAGTGGGGCGTAGCAGGTCATCTCCACCAGGTCGGCATTGCGTTCCAGTCCGGTCAGGAAGATGGCATCGCCCAGCGCGGCCTTGAAGTTGGTGGTTGGTTTGCCCTCGCGGCAGGCATATTCGCCGATGAAGACTTTGCCCCGTTTGCGGTCGTAGTTGTCGTAGGCGTGTGCCAGTTTAATGGCTTTTTCGAGCTTGAAGTAGTGGTGCAGGTCGGTCAGATCGGCCGGTCGCGATTTTACATGGTCGCTCGCAATCACGCGGATGTGCGGATATTTCGCTTTGATGGCATCGTAGAAGGCGGCAAAACGGTGGTCGTAGGTTCTCTTTTTGTCAAAAAAGTCTTCGTTACCCACCTCTACATAGTTGATTTTGAACGCTTCGGGATGACCGTCTTTGATCCGTTTCGCTCCCCAGTGGGTGGATGCGTCGCCGGTGAGGTACTCAATCTGATTGAGGGCATCCTTGATGTAGGGTTTCAGGGTGTCGCCCGTCATCGGATTTTTATCCAGCAGCATAAATCCGGCAAAAACGCCCAGCACAGGCTCCATTTTCAGATCTTCGCACCAGTGCATAAACTCGATCAGCCCCATGCCGTCCGACGAATGGTATTTCCAGGCATCGTTGTAGTGTGTGGGGCGTTGCGTGAGGTCGCCTACGGTCTGTTTCCAGTCGAAACGGGTGGCTAACGATTTGCCCTGTAGGTAGTTGCCACCGGGAAACCGAAGAAAGGCCGGCTTCATCTCCGACATCATCTCCATCAGGTCGGGGCGGTTGCCGTTCGGCCTGTTTTTGTAGGTGGGCGGGAAGAGCGAAACGAGGCTCAGCCACACGCTCCCTTTTTGTTTCGTGGAAATCACAAAACGGTTGTTGAGCGATTCGCTCATTTTGCCGGTTTTGAGTGTCACGCTGTACTGTTTCCACCCCTCTCCGGTGGGTTTCACCGTGGCTTGGGCGAAGGTTGTGCCGTCGTTGCTTTCGAGACTGAGGGTGAGCTTGCCGGCAAATCCGTTGCCTGTTTTGGCGTAAAACGTTGCCTTGTAGGTGGTGTTTGGTTTTACGGGAATGCCCCAGTAGCCGCTGTTGGCCACGCCTGCGCGACCTTTTGCACCAACCGTTTGGATGTCGAGGCGCAGGTTTCGGGTGAGTGCTGTGCCGGGTTGCGAAACGCTGTCCAGTGCAATACTGCACGCGAAGTCTCCCTCCGGCATGGCCTGCCAGTGGTCGGGTGCGGCAGCGTTGTCCCGGAATGCGCGGTTGCGGATCAGCTCGGCATAGAGTCCGCCGTCGTATGAGAAGTTAATCTCTTCGGTCATCAGTCCGTAAAAGAGCGGATTGACTTTGGATACGGTTTCGTCGGCCTGTATGCGGATAACCGGTTTTTGGGCCTTTGCCGCGCCCGTCAGCAGAACCGACGAGGCGAGCAGGCAGCCGAGAAAAAGTGATTTTGTGTTTTTCATGGTATCGATTTATAACGTAACGCCCATTTTCCAGATGGCAATTTCGCGGTAGTTTTTCTTTTCGTTGTTTACCGGTTCGCCACTCGCCACTCGCAGGATATACTCCACAAATGCATCGTGGGTTTCGTCCATCGTTTTGTCTTCCACTATTACGCCGGCATTGAAGTCAATCCAGCCCGGTTTGGTGTGGTATAGGTTCGAGTTGGTCGAAATCTTCATCGTCGGTACGAAGGTGCCAAACGGTGTGCCGCGACCGGTGGTGAATAGCACAATCTGACAGCCCGAGGCGGCCAGCGCTGTGGCGGCTACCAGGTCGTTGCCCGGTGCGCTCAGCAGGTTGAGTCCGTCGGTTTTGATGGCGTCGCCATACATCAGCACATCTTTAACGACTGATTTTCCGCACTTTTGGGTGCAGCCCAGCGATTTCTCTTCCAGCGTAGAGATGCCCCCGGCTTTGTTGCCCGGCGATGGGTTTTCGTAGATGGGTTGATCGTTTTTGATAAAATAGTCTTTGAAGTCGTTGATCAGGTGAACGGTCTTGTCAAACAGTCCGCTGGTTTCGCAACGGTTCATCAGAATGGTTTCGGCGCCAAACATTTCGGGAACCTCGGTAAGCACCGATGTGCCGCCTTGTGCCACCAGAAAATCGGAAAATACCCCCAGCAACGGATTGGCCGTGATGCCCGAAAAACCGTCCGATCCACCGCATTTCAATCCCACCTTGAGCTTGCTCAGGGGCACGTCGGTGCGCACATCTTTCGAGGCAACGGCGTAGAGTTCGCGCAGCATGGCCATTCCCTCTTCGTATTCATCGCCTACCTTTTGGGTCTCCATAAAGCGGATGCGCGAAGCATCGTAGTCACCCAGAAATTCGCGGAAGGCCGAAAGCTGATTGTTTTCGCAGCCCAGCCCCACGATCAGAACCGCGCCTGCATTGGGGTGCTGCACCATGTCACGCAATATTTTGCGGGTATTCTCGTGGTCGTCGCCCAGCTGCGAGCAGCCGTAGTTGTGCGGAAAAGCCACAATGGCATCCACACCCTTGCTGTCGGTTTCGCGGCGCAGGGCTTCGGCCAGTTGGTTGATGGTGCCATTGACGCAGCCCACTGTGGGGATTATCCAGATTTCGTTGCGTATTCCGGCTGTGCCGTTGGCGCGTTCGTATCCTTTGAAGGTGAGGTTTTTGTTTTCAATCTCCGGGTATTCGGGTTTGGGCGAATAGGTGTATTCGAGCACTCCATCGAGATTGGTTTTGATGTTTTTTTCGTTTACCCAGCTGCCACGGGCAATCGCTTCGCGGGCATGGCCGATGGCGTAGCCGTATTTCACCACAAAATCATTCGCGGCAAAATCTTTCAGCGCAAACTTATGTCCGGCGGGAACGTCGTGCAGCAGCACAATCTCCTCTCCTTCCACGCTCACCGTTTCGCCGGCCGACAGGGCGACAATGGCTACCGCCACATTGTCGTCGGGATTGATTTTCAGATATTTGGTTTTCATCTTGACGTTCTTTTATTACAAAATAGTTTTTACTGTTTCCAGCATTCCTTTTTCCTGAATGGCGTTGAGGTAAGCGGTCACTTTTTCGGTCAGTCCGGGCAGCAGGTTGAGGTCTTCTCCCCAGATAAATTGTGCGCCCAGTGCGCCCTTAGCCACGGTTTCGGTGTCGTTGCTGCTCCACAGTTGGGCCAGCAGGTCCACAATTGCCTTGTCGTCGTTGGGGACAATGGTATCCTCGCCCCGTTTGCCGCCTTTATAATAGGTGATAATTCCGGCCAGACCGAGCACCAGTGCCGATGGCAATTCGCCTTTGCGCTCCAGATAGATTTTCAGGCCGGGCAGGTCGCGGGTTTTGAATTTCGGGAACGAGTTGAGCATAATGCTGGTCACAAAGTGTTTCACAAACGGATTGCGGAAACGGTCGAGCACATCGTTGGCAAACTGCTCCAGCTCAGCCTTTGGCAGATCGAGGGTCGAAAGCAACTCTTCGTACATCGCTTTGCGCACAAATTTGCCGGTTACTTCGTCTTCTACAATTTCGCGCACGGTGTCCAGTCCGGACAGATAGCCCACGGGCGACAATACGGTGTGCGGGCCGTTGAGCAGCGTCACCTTGCGTTCGTGGTAAGGCTTTTCGCTGGGCACGAACAGCACGTTCAGTCCGGCTTTGTCTGCGGGGAACTCTTTGGCTACCGCTTCGGGGGCTTCTATTACCCACAGGTGGAATATTTCGCCCTTCACCACCAGTTTATCTTCGATTTGTATCTTTTCCAGAATTTCGTTGATGCTGTCTTTGGGGTAGCCCGGTACGATGCGGTCTACCAGTGTGCTGTACACGCCGCACGCTGTTTCGAACCAGTTTTTGAACTCCGCGCCCAGGTTCCACAGGTCGATGTATTGCTCAATGCATTTTTTAAGTTCGGTTCCGTTGTGGAAAATCAGCTCACAGGGGAAAATAATCAACCCCTTGTCTGCCGCTCCGCCAAAGGTTTTGAAGCGGTGATGCAGCAGCTGAGTCAGCTTGCCGGGGTACGATTTAGCAGGCGCATCGGTCAGTTTGCACGAGGCATCGAAGGCAATACCCGCCTCGGTGGTGTTCGATACCACGAAACGCATATCGGGGTTCTCCGCCAGTTTCATATATTCCTCAAACTGTGTGTAAGGGTTCAGTCCGCGGCTGATTACATCAATCAGCTGAATGCTGTCCACCTGCTCGCCCTTATCCAGCCCCTGCAGGTTGAGGTGATAGAGGCAATCCTGCTCATTCAGCATATCCACCATTCCGTTTTCGATGGGTTGCACCACCACTATGCTGCTGTTGAAGTCCGCCTTCTCGTTCATGTTCCACACGATCCAGTCCACAAAAGCGCGCAAAAAGTTTCCTTCACCAAATTGAATTATGCGCTCCGGATAGCGCTTCGCCGATACGTTTGTTCTGTTTAATGTTTTCATTGTTGTTATTTAGTTACGAGTTACAAGTTACAGGTTACAAGTTTTTTTTTAGTATTAAGTTTTAAGTGATAAGTTATAAGTTTTAAGTTGTACGTTTTTTTAGTATTAAGTTATAAGTTTTTCAGCTGTAGAATTAGTTTTATAAGTTGCAATTCATCTATACCCAACCCCAAATCTATCCAATTATTAATTCTTAATTATTAATTCTTAATTATTAATTGAACAATAAGTTTTCTTCCATCACCACATCAATCGCCATATAGTTCATCTGCCTCACCTCCTTGTTAAACAGCAGATGTTCGCTCAGCGATTTCACCGCCAGATAGCCCTGCTGTTCGGGGCGTTGCGCGATCAGGAAACTCACCTGTCCGTTTTGCAGACAAGCCCTGTTTTTCTCCAGCAGGTCATACCCGATTATCTTGATAGCCGGATGTTGCACCTGCTCTATATAGTCCACCACCTTGTATGTGAGCGAGTTAAACACCACCGCGCCGCTCGTCTCTGGATGTTGTGCAAAAGCCTCTTCCAGCTTCATCCGGTTTTCTTCGTGGTCTGTGGCATGCAGCTCCACCGGGTAACAGCGGCAGTCGGGATAATGTCTGGCCAGATAGTCCAGAAAACCCTTCTTTCGCTCTGTCGTTTGGTTGGCACCCTGATTTCCGGTTCTGATAAAGTGAAACATCGCCACCGTGGTATCGCTCTTCAGCCCCATCAGCAGCAGACGTGCCGCCACCGCTCCGCTCCTGAAAGAGTCCTGCCCAAAGTAGGCGAGGGGAGAGGCTCCCTCTATTTTCGAATCCAGAAAAACATACGGCGTCCCTTTCTCTTCCAGTTTAGCAATCAGCACCTCACTCTCTTCCCTGAAAAACGGTGCAAACAACACCGCATCTGCCTCCATGCCCGCCACCTGCTCAAACACGGCCTGACACACATAGCGGTCAAACTGATCGTAGTAGAGGTACGTTATCTTCACATGCATCGGTTGGAATTCCTTCCCGGCCCGTTTTATTCCCCGGTCCACCATCTCCCAGTAGTCGCCTGCTTCGTGGGCCGGCAACACACAGATGTAGTGCAACTGCTTCCGCATCGCCAGGGCCGAGGCATACACATTGGGCTGATACTCGATCTGCTCCATGGCCTCTTTTACTTTGGCAGCGCTCTTTTCCGACACCTTTCCGCGCCCGTGTAGCACGCGGTCCACCGTGCCGGCCGATACGCCGGCCAGTTTGGCTATGTCTTTTATGCGGGTGTGGGTTCCGTTTTTTTCGGTTGTCATGTTTGTTATTTGCAAATGTGTGCGTGCACATTTTTTATTAATAGACAGGTTCCCCGCAAAATTACGAAAAGATTTTGTCCGTAAAAAGATTTTATCTATTTTTGTGTGCGAACACACTAATTTTATATGCCCAAAAGCCGTTTTTATAATCAGCTGATTGTCTTGCAGATAATAGTGTAGTGCAATCGCCAGTTTTCAACCGACGTTTTATTCAAAAAAATTCAATACAAATGAAACCATTTATTCACGAAGATTTCCTGCTCGAAACCGAGTCAGCCCGTCAGCTCTACCACAATCACGCGGCTAAAATGCCCATCATCGACTACCACTGTCACCTCAATCCGGCCTTTATCGCCAACGATCGCCGCTTCGACAACCTCGGCCAGATCTGGCTCGAAGGCGACCACTACAAATGGCGCGCCATGCGTACCAACGGCATCGACGAAAAATTCATCACCGGCAAAGAGACCACCGACTCGCAGAAGTACGAAAAGTGGGTCGAAACCGTTCCCTATACCCTGCGCAATCCGCTTTATCATTGGACTCACCTCGAGCTCAAAACAGCCTTCGGCGTCGATAAAATCCTGAAACCCGAAACCGGAAAAGAGATTTTCGACATCTGTACCGAAAAACTGCGCACACCCGAATTCTCGGCCTGCGGACTCATGAAGCACTACCGCGTAGAGATTGTCTGCACCACCGACGATCCCATCGACTCGCTCGAGCACCACATCGCTATTCAACAGCAAAACATAGGCGTGAAAGTACTGCCCACCTGGCGCCCCGACAAAGCCATGGCCGTAGAAGTCCCTGCCGATTTCCGCGCCTACATCGAAACCCTCTCGCAGGTATCCGGTGTCACCATTTCGCAGTTTGCCGACCTCATCGCCGCCCTGCAGGTGCGTCACGATTTCTTCGCCTCCGTCGGCTGTAAGCTCAGCGACCACGGCATCGAAGAGTTCTACGCCGAAGACTACACCCAGTCCGAAATCGACGCCATCTTCCTCAAAGTCCTTGGCGGAACCGCCCTCACGCAGCCCGAAATACTCAAATTCAAGTCGGCCATGATGTTCGAATTCGCCGTGATGGACCACAGCAAAGGCTGGACACAGCAGCTCCACTACGGTACTATCCGCAACAACAACAGCCGACTATTCAGCAAGTTAGGCCCCGATACCGGTTTCGACTCCATCGGCGATTTCAAGGTAGCCCGTTCGCTCGCTAAGTTCCTCAATCGCCTCGACACCAACAACCAACTCGCCAAAACGATACTCTACAACCTCAATCCGGCCGACAACGACATGATAGCCACCATGCTCGGCAACTTCCAGGACGGCTCCGTAGCCGGCAAAATACAGTTCGGTTCCGGTTGGTGGTTCCTCGATCAGGAAATCGGCATGATCAACCAGCTCAACAGCCTCTCCGTACTCGGACTCCTCAGCCGTTTCGTCGGCATGCTCACCGACTCGCGCAGCTTCCTGTCGTACCCCCGCCACGAATACTTCCGCCGCATCCTCTGCAACCTCATCGGCAAAGACATCGAGCGCGGCGCACTTCCCGCCTCCGAAATGGCCCTCATCGGCCAAATGGTGGAAGACATCAGCTACAACAACGCCAACAAATTCTTCAATTTTTAATGATAAAAAGAGGTTGTCACCCAACAACCTCTTTTTTTTTTTATGCTAACTCTCCACCACCCGCTAATTATTAATTATTAACTATTAATTATTAATTAAATTCGGGCGGCCCCTCGCCCACTCGGGCCGGGCTATCCGTTGCAAGTCCTCGCCCGGAGAATACCGGGCTGTGGGCTTTTCACTTCTATCCCTGCCGCGAAAGTTACTCCCTTATATCGTCGCTTTCTTCGTCGCCGCATTCTGGCTGCGACTCATAGTCGCGACCCGAATACTGAACCTGACGGCACCCATCGTCATCCCGAACGCAGAGAGGGATCTCCCGCCGGCGGGAACTTTGTTCCCTTCTTCGTATTATTAGCACTTACAATGCGAAAAAAATTGATATATTTGTTGTCGGAACGCAGTTAGCTCCGCTGGACGTTGTTTTCCGATAATACAGAAAAAGCGGGATGGCATATCCTGCTAACGTACACCACCATTGTTCGGTATATCTGAGGTGGCGGAGGCCTGTTTTCATTGTGTCAAGACGAATTCCAATAAAACTCTTGAGATTGCAAAACAAGTTAGTTTTATTGAATATGAAAGATTAAATTTGCTTTTTAGTCAGACAAGAATACTGATGAAAGAAAAATAAATAACTATTGCTGACGACGTGTATATAATATTGGGCAGTCAGTGGATTGTTAATCGACTTATTATTCTAACTCTAAAAATAGACTGCTGATTAGCAGTAATTTAAATGGTTATTTGTTAGGGTGTTATGAAGATGTACTAATCGTTAAAAATGCATATTCTATGAAAATCGAAAAAACAACCAATCCTTTCTTAACGAACTTAATACCCATCTATCTTTTAGTGGGGTTTATCTCTTTTAGTATTAGGTTTTTTTTGAATTTTTCTCAAGAGTTAATTCCTGGAGTTAATGGTGGTTATTATCCTTTACAGGTAAGGTCTATTTTGACAAATGGACATTTAGGGTTCTCTGATATGCCCTTACTCTTTTATTTTGACGCGTTTTTAATAAAGTTTATTTCGCTTTTTGGTTTTTCAATCACAAACACTTTGATATTGAACGTCGTGAAAATAATTGATACTATTTCTATTCCACTTATACTTTTACCACTTTATAAAATTATTCAATTTAGTAGTCCATTACCTTTAAAAACCTTTAAAACCAGTATTCTCGCTTTTTCTGTTCTCTCATTTTCACCACTTATTCTCACATCAGACTTACAAAAGAACTCCCTTGCAATTTTTTTTCTGTTTTGTTTTCTTGCGTACTATCTATCCTTTCAAATCAATAAAGATAAAGTTAACCTCTTTTCGTCAATTGCTTTTTTATTTTTTACAGGACTAACACATTTCGGGACATTTGTTTTTGCATTGTTTTTTCTGTTTTTGATTGTTTTTTATACTTACAGGAAAAAAGCAATATTTCCTATGACGATTCTTTTTATTATTAGCTTGGGTGTTGTGTTTTTGATTGATTTTTCTCGTTTCAACAGGTTGGTTTCGTTTTGGATGGTGGTTTTTAATAAACCAGCACTTTTAAATGGTATGTTGTCACCACCGGATTTTTTAATAATATTATTTTCACTTGTTCTTGCTATCATTGGAATTCTCATTATAAACTCAAAAAGCCGTAACTTAAAGCCAATTCAAAAAAGCATTTTATTTGCCAGTACAATTTGTTTATTGGCTTGCTCTTTTCCATTGCTTGACGGAGAATATTTTAAAAGACTCAGTTTATTCTTATTCATTCCTCAATTACTTTTAATCCTACAAATATCGACAGTGATTAGGGTAAAGCAAGTTAATACAATAAGTATTTCCTTGTTTGTATTTACTTTATTTTCAATATTTGCAGCATCTGGACATCCCAAAGAAACTGTTATTGATAGAATTGCATTCGAAGAATTGAGAATGCTCAAATCTGTTATCAAAAATGACAATGAAACTATTGTAATAGCAAGACACGGCCTTGAATGGTGGACAGCATGGGCATTGCATACCAAGGTTGGACAAGACAAAGCGTTAGACAGTGCCTTTTTTTTAAAATACAATAATGTATTTTTTATTAATCAAATCAGTGGTTTTAACAATGACAGGCAAAGAACGCCATTTCACGAGCCAAACGTTCCTGAAAATTCAGAGATTGTATTATCTTCAGAATGTTATAAAGTTTATAAGATAAGCAATATCCAATGACATAATGAACGATATGCGACCCCCGTCCCACCGGATTTAAACCGTAGAAGGATGATGTTCCGTTTGATGGATCTGTGCTCCCACCTTCTTGGGTATTATAAGCATTTACAATGCGAAAAAATAGAAATAGTAGTTGTCGTTGGAACGCAGTTAGCTCCGCTGAACGTTGTTTCCTTATAATCCTGAAAAAGCAGGATAGCATATCCCGCTAACGTACACCACCATTGTACGGTATATCCGAAGTGAGGGAGGTCTCAATCCGCGTTTTCGAAAAAAACAAATCCGGCCAAAATCCGTATTTGTGTAAAAAGTAAATCCGCTCCCATCCGCAAAATCCGCGGCATCCGCGTTCCAATTAAAACCGTATATGTCTGCCAGACCGTATCCAAACTTGCGCTAATCGGTGATAAACCCTACTTTGTTTCGTGGTTTATCGGTCCGTTTTTTATCGTGCAGTTTCTGTTGTTAAATCCGCCGGGTTTGTGTTAAACCTGATCTTCTTTTTGCTATTGCCTCTGGGTTAGCACGTCTTTGCAGTATTGCACAGAAGAGATTGATACACTAAAGGTGCAGCGCAATGATATATTTGTTGAATTATAGGATTGAAGTGGAGTTCTGCCCTTCAGGCAGCGGTCGGTACCCGGACTGTCTGATCCGCAGGTCGGTGACCTGCGGTTATGGATATCGGTCCTTTCAGGACATCGGGCCAGATGTCCTTACTGTAAACGGCATCGAACGATGGCTTGAAAAGCCATATTTTCATAACCTCAGGTCATCGACCTGAGGTATAGGGCACCGGCAACCAATAACACTGCCTGAAGGGCAGAACAATATTGCGGGTCACTGACTTCTGTTGTCTGTAGCATCCAATAACCCGTAGAAAGATGATGTCCCGTAGGTGGGATTTGTGCTCCCGCCTTCTTTGTATTATAAGCATTTTCAATGCGAAAAAATAGATATAGTTTTTTTCGGAACGTAGTTCCTGATAATACAGAAAAAGCGGGAAGGCATATCCCGATAACGTACACCACCGTTGCCCGGTATATTCGAAGTGACGAAAAGGAAAAGCGAACATTTGAGAATGAACAACGATACATTATGAGAAATCTTATTTCAATGCTTTTTTTTATTTCTGTAACAATCTGTTTGGGTCAACAACAGAAGCAGGTTCCCTTTAATAAGGGTGATTATCCATTCTCGAAATTTAATGTTTGTGCAGTCGCTTCAGACTTTGGGCAAATTAAAATTATTACGACTATGGTGTCACCGAAAGTAAGTACAAACAGCTTTTCATGTCGTACCTGGTTGACAATACAAAAGAATGACAAAATATTAAAGCAAAAGTTCTATGAAATTGATCCTGTAGGTGGTTGTTCTGGACTATTTTTTCCTCCAACACAACCAATAGATAACTACTTTATATTTTCAAAGTTTGGCGACTATGAAGGAGAAACTCTACTCGTTGACAAGACGGGAAAATTAATTGTGTTGACAGGTGGTTCATTTTCAATTTCAGCAGACGAAAAGTATCTTTTTTCAGTTTGGGACAGCGACTATTCCGGAATTACTATTTTCGACATTAAAAGCGGTAAGACTATTTTGAGTAAAGAAATAGAAGGAGACAAGCAGTCTGGTTGTTTTTATTTTCAAGACGGTAAATATTATATAAGCTATTTTGAAGACAACACTGTTGGTCAGATTGACTTAAAAAATAGAAAAATTATGTTCTTAAAGAAACAAGCGAACTTTCTAAAGAGTAAAAACAAATTAAAAGTTTACAATGACGTTCAGGCATTACCAACATGTAACTGTGGACGACAGTAAAACACCCCCGCCTCACCAGAAATAAAAACCGTAGAAAGAAGATTTTCCGTTGGCGGGATCTGTGCTCCCGCCTCCTTTGTATTATAAGCATTTTCAATGCGAAAAATAGACATAGTTGTTTTCGGAACGTAGTTCCTGATAGTACTGAAAAGCGGGAAGGCATATCCCGCTAACGTATACCGCCATTGTCTGGTAAATCCGAAGTGAGGGGGATTTAAGTTCTTGTTGAACAGATGAAATCTGAATTTTTTTTTGCTCTTGCCCCTCAGATAGCACGTCTTTGCAGTATTGCATAGAAGAGATTGGTACCTAAAGGTGCAGTGCAATGATATATTTGTTGAATTATAGGATTGAAGGGGAGTTCAGCCCTTCAGGCAGAGGTCGGGACCCGGACTGTCTGATCCGCAGGTCGGTGACCTGCGGTTATGGATATCGGTCCTTTCAGGACATCGGGCCAGATGTCCTTACTGTAAACGGCATCGAACGATGGCTTGAAAAGCCATATTTTCATAACCTCAGGTCATCGACCTGAGGTATAGGGCACAGGCAACCAATAACATATCCCGCTATCGTACACCAATATTGTCCGGTATATCCGAAGTGGCGGAAGTCTCAATCTGCGTTTTCGAAGAAAACAAATCCGGCCAAAATCCGTATTTGTGTAAAAAGTAAATCCACTCCCATCCGCAAAATCCGCGGCATCCGCGTTCCTATTAAAACCGGATATGTCTCCCTAGTCGTACACTGATTTTCGTTAATCGGTGATATACCCTACTTTGTTTCGTGGTTTATCGGTTCGTTTTTTATCGGCGTGCAGTTCTGCCAGCGATTGATTAATCAGTTCCAGTTGCATCCGTGTGTCCTCATTTATGTCGTTGTAATCTGTAAAAACATCATCGATGTATGCTTTTAGTTGGTTAAGTTCCGATTGGAGATCAGAAATTCTATCAGCAGGTTTAACCGCTACTAAGCTTCTGATAGCAACAAATGCGCGTACGATTTGAATATTGATCTGAATTGCTGTATTGCTTTTTAAAACGCTTGATAGCATTGTGACTCCGTGCTCGGTAAAAACGAAAGGTAAAGCCGATTTTGGGCGTTTTGATTTTGATGTCATCACAATTTGTGACGACATATATTGCCACTCTCTTTCGGTCAGCTGAAACATAAAATTCTCTGGAAATCTGTCCATATTGCGTTTAACAGCCTGATTTAAAACACGTGTTTCTACTCCATATATTTCTGCCAGGTCGCGGTCAATCATCACCCGCTGTCCGCGAATATCGTAAACCTTGTTTTGTATTAATTGTAATTCCATGTTTGAAATTTAGTATTGATGGTATCGGTGTGTGCCCGGAGTGGCTCGCTTTAGATATCCATTTGTTGTCCCTTGTCTGAAAATTATAATACGAGAATAGAGTTACTTTACGGTGCAAAGTAAATATTTTATTTGTTAGGTTGA
Source organism: uncultured Parabacteroides sp. (assembly GCA_964534355.1). GTDB lineage: Bacteria > Bacteroidota > Bacteroidia > Bacteroidales > UBA7332 > CAXXIC01. The sequence goes on along the minus strand of CAZHNZ010000039.1, from coordinate 16,987 downwards.
TGTTAAATTGGTAATTAATTTTAATGTTTGTGTGCAGCCTACGATACGTCGGATATGAAACCGTAGAAAGATGATCTTCTGTTGGCGGGATCAAATAGATATAGTTGTTGTCGGAACGCAATTCCTGATAATACAGAAAAAGCGTGATGGCATTTCCCGCTAACGTACACCAGCATTGTACGGTATTATCGAAGTGGCAGTGGATTTAAGTTCTTGTTCAACAGGATCTTACGATGCGTGGTGTCGGTTCTGACTACGTGTGCCGGTGACATTCGCTTAATTTTTCGTGTCTGTATCTCCTCCTGTTTCTGTTGTTAAATCCGCCGGGTTTGTGTTTGATTTGAAATTATTTGGGTTCTTGCCCCTCAGATTGCACGTCTTTGCATTATTGCACAGAAGAAACTGGTACCTACCGTAAATAGCTGAGCGCGGCCTTTTATTTTGCCAAAACCTTTATTTTTTGTTCTGCCAAAATCCTTTTACGGTTATTCGGATCGGTATATCTCGCAATGAAATGGCCAGACCTAAATATTATACCTTCTGGTTGAGTCAATCGTATGGTCACTTTGCGTACCGAAATATTGGTGTATGCTGCTATTCCTTTCAGGTGTCCTATCAGATATTCTGTGCCGAAAACCGGAGAGTATATAACCTCGGCATCACCATACAATGAGGCATTTCCGGTTCTGATGATGTCGAAATTTGCCCAAAGTGTGGAGTCGGGTTGTTTGGAGCAGTTCAGGTTTTGTATTGTTGCTGTGGTATAGGTGTTTCCCAGTCTAAGGATTGCTGGTATGGTAATACCGATTAGTGGAGTTATTTTAAATCCCGATTGTTGAGTTTGTATGTTGGATGTGTTTGATTTGTCTATAACTCTGAAGTATATGTGGGAGCGGTATTCGCCTTGTCTCAGATTTGGATTGGTTCTGTACCTTACCATAATCGTTTGGGTTTCGTTGGGTGCTAAATCAATTTCGCGTGGATATACCTGAAGGTAAGGCGAAGCGATTTGTATAGAGCTGTCATTTGGGGGGCATTTTTCTAGACGCCCCTCGTTATTCATTTTGAACTCCACAAACGACACTTCGTAGAATGCTGAGTCGGTCCCCGTGTTAGTCAATGTGATGGTGTTTGTAGATTCATCTTCGTTTAGCATTATTCTTGTGGGGGAAACGCTCACACTGCCCTGTGTATATGCATGCATTAATACGGTTCCCAGGATGAAGATCGTTATATATAGTTGTTTCACATTTATTATTGATTAAGGTTTATTGGTAGTCAACAGACATGGCGTATGATCCAGTGTAGTTGTCTGTTGTGTTAGTATTTGCAGTGCCATCCATGTAAAGAAGTAATCTGCCATTTTCAGAGTTTACAGATTTCTTTTGGTTTAAGGAGGCGAGCAAAGATGTTTGTCCGGCGTACACGTTCAGGTTGTGTATTACTAATGTTGAGTGTTTTCCGGATAAAATTATTTTTTCGGGTATAGAAATCGAAAAGCTAATTTGTGATTCAGATTCAAAAGCAAAAAGTGTGCTGCTGTATTTTCCATTACTAACACTTTCGCCAGAAGTTGTTTGTAGTGTTGTTGTTTTTTTGTCTGTTTTTGATGTATTTGTCATTAATACAGCTGTTTTTCTGGTTTCTTCATTTGCGACGCTAAGGCTTGCTGGTGATACTATTGTGGCGCAGGCCATTGTAGAAGCTGTCGATAAACCGGAATTTCCCGGATTAGCTTTTGCGTATATGCATATTGCAAATAATAACGCTGGAATGATGTAAAATGTTGCTTTCATGGTGCCCGGATTTTGAAGGTTAGCACTTTTGTTTGATTTGGTTGTTGAGCAATCATAACCAGAATAAACAGAAGTCCGGGTATGAAAGCGTTATTGTTTCTTTTCTTTGTGTTTGTGAAGAGCTCTGAATTGCTTTTTCTTCTTTTGTGTTTTTCTCATTTTTTTATCGTTGGTGTTTTTCTGTTTTGGGGTATTCTATGAATAATATACTTATTTTTTTTGTTTCTGTAAGAGTTGATTTTATTCCTGTTTTGTTTTGAAAATGATTAATTTGTTTTAATAAGTACAAATATAATGTATCGATTATTAACATCCAAGCCTTTTAACATGAAATCAATTATAATTTAGCAACAATTAACAGGGGAAAAAGAGGGGAAAAGTCGGGGATATACGGGGAAAAGAGGGGTATGCACCCTATAAAAAAGGTTAACTGTATTGCTTTTTTGTATTTAATGACAGTTAATCAGTGTGTTAGCAAAAATGTCTCGAAAAAGGGTACCCCTGTGCAAACCTTTGCATGCAAATATGTTTGTGCATGTGAATCAAAAACCATTAACCTTATCTACTTTTACAATCTGAAAGAAAAACCACATAAAACAACATTATCATGGAATACCGCGAAATTGGAAAAACAGGTATGAAAGTCTCTGCGTTAAGTTTTGGAGCATCCTCTTTGGGGGGCGTTTTTCATAGCATCAAAGAGAGTGAGGCCATCAGAGCCGCTATCGTAGCCGTAGAAAACGGACTGAATTTTATAGATGTATCGCCCTATTACGGCCATTACAAGGCAGAAACTGTATTGGGAAAAGCATTGCAGGAACTGCCGCGCGACAAATATTTGCTATCGACCAAAGTAGGACGATATGGCGAAAACGGAGTGAACACATGGGATTATTCGGCCAAAAAAGCGACAGAAAGCGTATACGAAAGTCTGGAACGTTTGAAAATCGACCACATCGATTTAATTAATGTACACGATGTAGAGTTTAGCGATATAGAGCAGGTGATAAACGAAACACTGCCGGCACTACATGAGCTCAAAAGCAAAGGTGTGGTGAGCCACGTGGGTATCACCGGCCTGCCTCTCGATTTGCTTAAATACGTGATAGAAAAAACGCCACAGGGAACGGTGGAGACTATTCTCTCTTTTTGCCACTACTGCCTCAATGACGATGCGCTGGTGGATTATCTCGACTTTTTCGAGGCCAATCAGGTTGGCGTAATCAATGCCTCGCCACTGTCAATGGGTATGTTGTCGGAGCGCGGTGCACCGGCATGGCATCCGGCCTCGCCTGAGCTTCAGGCTGTTTGTGCCAAAGCAGCACAACACGCCAAATCGAAAGGAAAATCCATTGAGCAATTGGCGATGAAATATTCGGTGTCGAATCCGCGCATCACCACCACACTGGTGAGCACAGCCAATCCCGAAAACATACTCAATAACATAGCCTGGTGCGAAAAACCGCTCGACGAAGAGCTGTTGTCTGAAATAAAAGAAATATTAAAACCCTGTTTTCGCGAAACCTGGAGTAACTCGTAGGCGTTATCTGATTCATGTGTGTGGCTGAATAAATTGGCCATCAAATTCATTTATCAACATAACAACCTACAAAATGAAAAACCTGATAAACAAAAAGAATCTATTTGCGGCACTTTTTGCCACACTCTCATTTTTGCCGGTCGTGGCTCAAACCGATAATTTGCCCATGGCCGAAGGGAAATTCAAACCGACAGACGAATCTCTGAAACAGTACCAATACCCCGAATGGTTTCGGGATGCCAAATTCGGCATCTGGTCGCATTGGGGGCCACAAGCTGTTCCGCGTCAGGGCGACTGGTATGCCAAAAACATCTACGTAAAAGAGAATCTGCCCTGGTGGTCGCACAAAGTGTATGAGCACCATGTAAAAACCTACGGGCATCCCTCTGTATTTGGATACAAAGACATTATTCCCCTCTGGAAAGCCGAACGATGGAATCCGGAGCAGTTGATGAAGCTGTATAAAAAAACCGGTGCGAGATATTTTGTGAGTATGGGAACGCACCACGACAATTTCTTCTTGTGGAACTCTAAAATTCACAAATGGAACTCTGTAAATATGGGTCCGAAAAAAGATGTGGTGGGGCTGTGGCAAAAAGCGGCTAAGAAAGAGGGCCTTCGCTTCGGGATTTCTGAACACCTCGGTGCAAGTTACACCTGGTTTCAGACAAGTCACGGCTCAGACCCCAACGGCGATAAGGCCGGCGTACCCTACGATGGCAACGATCCGCGCTATCAGGATTTGTACCACAAAAAAGCAGAACCCGGCGACAACGGCTGGCTGACCAACAACCCCGAATGGCAAAAAGAGTGGTACGATCGCATCAAAGAGATGATAGATATGTATCAGCCCGATTTGGTCTATTCAGATAGTAAACTGCCATTCGAAAATGTAGGTCGTAGTCTGATTGCCCATTATTACAATCAGGATATGAAAAAGAACGGAGGCAAGCTAAATGCCGTGTACAACTGCAAGGAGCCATCTGTTGGCCGCTTTGTAGATGATATCGAACGCGGCGTAAAAGACACCATCGGAGAGTATCCGTGGCAAACCTGCACCTCTATTGGCGACTGGTACTACCGCACCGGACAACAGTATAAATCGTCGGATGAAGTAATTCAGATGCTGGTGGATATTGTGAGTAAAAATGGAAATCTGCTCATCAATGTGGTGCAAACGCCCGAAGGCGATCTGGAGCCCGATATTTTGAAGATTCTGGATGGCATTGGCAGTTGGATAAAGGTAAATGGCGAGGGAATCTACGGCACACGTCCGTGGAAAGTATATGGCGAAAAGCCGGCCAACAAAGCGGTGGTAAAAACCGGAAATTTCAACGAAGGCAACATCAAATACAATGCGCAGGATATCCGGTTTACCACCAAGGGAGATGTATTGTATGCATTCTGTCTGGGGCAACCAACCGAAGATGTGCAGATAAAGAGTCTGGGCCGACTCTCAAAAATATCGGGCAAAACCGTGGCATCCGTCAAGCTGATGGGCAGCACCGAAAAACTGATCTGGTCGCAAAAAGAGGATGCGCTGGTGATATCCAAACCCAAAAAACTACCTGCCTGTCAGGTTATTGCATTTAGTATAACATTCAAAAAATAGAAAAAAAAGAGACCCATGAAAGTAGTAAAAATAGCCGAACCCGGTCGGTTCGAAATAGTAGAGTCAGCCATTCCACAACCCAAAGCCGGCGAGGCATTGCTTCGCATTAAATATTGCGGCATTTGCGGTTCAGATGTACAAACATACACCGGCAATCAGCCGTTTGCCGATTATCCCCGCATTCCGGGACATGAGTTTTCGGCAGAGATTGTGGAGATAGGCGAAAACAGCCGCGGACTGAAACCGGGAATGGTCGTAACGGCCAACCCGTACTTCAACTGTGGTACCTGCTATTCGTGCCGCAGAGGTTTGGTAAATTGCTGCGAGAGCAATCAAACCATGGGTGTACAACGCGACGGGTCGTTTGCCGAATATGTAACTATGCCCATCGAACGTATCATTGACGGACAAGGATTGCCGGCAGAGACGCTCGCGCTGATTGAACCATTTTCTATTGGTTATCACGCCATTAAGCGTGGCGGAGTTGGATCGAACGACAATGTACTGGTATTTGGTGCCGGACCGATCGGGCTGTTTGCCGCTATTTCGGCCAAACTCTTTGGCGCAAATGTCTATGTGACCGACATGCTGCAAAGCCGGTTGGATGCAGCGCTGGCACTGGGCGTAAACGGGGTGATAAATTCAAAGACCGAAAATCTGAACGACAAAGTGCTGGAATTGACGCAAGGCAACCGGATGAACGTCTGTGTAGATGCCGTAGGAATTCCCGAAACCTTTCAGTCGGCCATGGATATGGCGGCATTTGGTTCGAAAGTGATTCTGGTGGGCAATGGCAAGCGCGAAATCACCTTCAATCAATCGTATATCGTGAAAAAAGAGCTCGATATATATGGCTCGCGCAACTCGCTGCACGATTTTGCGCCACTCATCAATGTGGTGAAACTGACCGAAGGCAGCCGAATGGACATCAACAAAATGGTGTCGAAAATCTACGACTTTGCCGATGTAAAGGAAGCCTTTGATGCGTTGGTAAATAACGACGGCACGCTGGCCAAAGTATTGGTGCGGTTTTAACAGACAAAACATCGGAAATGGAATACAAAATAATAGATGCACACGCCCACTTGTGGCTCAAACAAGAGGCGGTTGTTGAGGGGAAAGAGGTGCGCAGCCTTACGGGTGGTCGCAGCCTCTTTCTGGGCGAAACACGGCAGATGATGCCACCTTACATGGTGGACGGCGCCAACACGGCAGAGATGTTTATTTCAAACATGGACTATGCGCAGGTATCGGGCGCTGTGATTACGCAGGAATACATAGATGGCAACCAAAACGACTATCTTCTGGAGGTGTCGCGCCGCTATCCCGACCGCCTGTTGGTGTGTGGGATGGCCGAGTTTCGCGAACCCGGCTATTTCGAAGAGGTGAAAACGATGCATCAACAAGGTTTCAAAGCGATAAAAGTGCCGGCCCAACGTCTGATTATGTCCGGTAAAAGAGTCCGGCTGACCGATGCAGAGATGATGCAGACGTTCAAATTTATGGAAAAGAATGAGCTCATTCTATCCATCGATCTGGCAGATGGCGCCCTGCAAACGGAAGAGATGGAAGAGGTAATCGCAGAGTGCCCCAATCTGAAAATAGCCATTGGCCACTTCGGGATGGTGACCCGCCCCGAATGGCAAAGTCAGATAATGCTGGCCCGGCATAAAAATGTACGGATAGAATCGGGCGGTATAACGTGGCTTTTTCACCGCGAATTTTACCCCTATAACGGAGCCGCATGGGCAATCCGCGAGGCTGCCGACCTGGTGGGAATGGATAAGCTGATGTGGGGTTCGGACTATCCGCGCACCATGGCCGTAATCACCTATCGGATGTCGTACGACTTTTTGCAGAAAAGCAATCTGTTGACACAGGCAGAAAAGGCACAGTTTCTGGGAGAAAATGCTGAATTATTCTATTCATTTCGTAATTTATCTAAAATAGAAGCCGTTCTTTCTATGGTTGAATAACTAAAATAGCTTTTAAATGTTTAGAAAATGTATCTTTAAAACCAAAAATCGACCGAATGACACTCAAAGAGGGATATCCCGTGAAAACATACAGCGAACCGGTGAAGCGATATTGCCAAACCTTGGAGCTGAAAGACAACGAACAACTGATAGCCGAATACAAACACTGGCACACCCGGGAGCACCGCTGGCCGGAGATTGCGCAAGGCATACGAGAGGTCGGGATTCTTGATATGGAGCTCTATATACAAGGCAACATACTCTTTATGATTGTAGAAACGCCCGCCGACTTCGAGTGGGATGCCGCCTTTGCCAAACTGGCACAACTACCCCGACAAGCCGAATGGGAAGATTTTATGGCCCGATTTCAACTGACCAAGCCGGGCGCCACATCGTCTGAGAAGTGGACTCTGATGGAACGAATTTTTAGTTTGTAATTATCCTTTATTCTAATAAAATAATCTCAATATGCAAAAACATCAAATTGTCAGTAAGGAAAATCTGATTCCGTTTATACTGGTTACGTCACTCTTCTTTATGTGGGCAATGCCCAACAATCTCAATGATATACTGATACCTCAGTTTATGAAATCATTCGAACTGAGTCGTTTCGAAGCCGGATTGGTGCAATCTGCCTTCTATCTGGGTTACTTCCTGATGGCTTTGCCCGCAGCTCTGGTGATGGACAAATACAACTACAAAACCGGTTTGATTATCGGGTTACTCTTTTTTGCACTGGGTGCATTTACGTTTTGGCCGGCAGCAATAATTGGCCGGTTTGGTCTGTTTCTGTTTGCCCTGTTTATTATTGCGAGCGGACTGGCGTTTCTGGAAACCGGAGCCAACTCATTTATAGCCGTGTTGGGCGATCCGGCAACGGCGGCTCAACGACTCAATTTTTCTCAGGCATTCAATCCAGTGGGCGCCATGGCCGGTGCTATGATAGGCAATATCTTTATCTTTTCGGGTACAGAGCATTCTGCCCAACAAATTGAGGCCCTCAAAGCATCCGGAGAATACCACAGCTATTTGCAGGGAGAGATTATGCGGGTAATACCGCCGTATATGGCTATCGGTGTGGTGATACTTATATTGGCATTTTTGATATGGAAAGTAAAATTTCCGGCAGAAACGGAGACCGGAGCTGCTAAACAGAAGAGCGCAGGTGGCGACAACCAACACGGCCATTTCTCTGTATTGTTGAAATATCCGCATTTTATACAAGGCATTGTTGCGCAGTTTTTCTACGTTGGAGCACAGGTGGGTACTTGGAGTTTCCTGATTCAGTATGTAAAAGATTTTATGCAAAAGCCTGAAAAAGAGGCTGGTTATTATCTGGTATATGCCCTGTTTGCTTTTGGAATTGGCCGATTTGCCTCTACCCTTATTATGCGCAAAATTAGCCCCGATAAGCTGATGGGGATTTACAGTATACTAAATATAGCGATGGTAGCCATCTCTATTGCGATGCCCGGTGCAATAGGCTCGTGGGCACTGGTTTTGTCGAGTTTCTTTATGTCGCTGATGTTCCCCACTATTTTTGCTTTGGGCGTAAAAGGACTTGGACCAAATACCAAAATTGGCGGTTCGATGATTATTATGGCCATTATCGGAGGTGCCATCTGGACACCGTTGATGGGCTGGATAGCCGACATAACACATAGCATGGCTTATGCGATGATTATACCGCTGGTGAGTTATGTTTACATCACTTACTATTCGTATGTGGGGTCTAAACCATCGGGGCCGCTGTTTGAGTCGGGCGATGAGCAGGTATTGAGCTCACATTGATTTGATTCAAAGAAATAGATTAAAAATGAGGCTGAATGCAGGAATAGCAATCAGCCTCATTAAACAGCTCTGTGTTTTTCTACAACAGATCAAATCTGTTTTTGAGTTCGTTCAGATAGCTTCTGGAAATGACGATGTCGATATTATTGAAAGGAGGATTAAGGTGGCATTGACGTGTTTTAAACTCAATCTCATTGATATAGCATAGATTGATTATAAAAGATTGATTAACCTGAACAAATCTACACTCGCCAGCGCACTGAAGTATCTCTTTGGCATTTGTTTGACGTCTGAGTTTAATCTTTTCATTGTTATGAAGCAATACTTCCCACGATGGTCTCTCAAAAAAAGATTCTTTACCCGACTGAAACAAGACAATCTGATTTTTATCTGTAAACCGTAGTCCGGTTGCTGTTGGTAAAGAAATGATTTCCGGGCTTGCATTATTTTGAATTGTCGTAAACTGTGTCTGATTCAGAGTCGATTCACATTGTCTGCTCATTTTAAATCGCATTATTGCATTTCGTAGCTCTTCTTCTCTGACAGGTTTAATAATGAAATCGAATGCAGACTCTCTGAGGGCCTCAATCATGTATTTGTCGTAGGCCGTGTAGAAAATAATCTTTGTGTTTTTGCTTCCGTTTTCCCGAATCTCGTTGAGTAGATCAAATCCACTCTTATTGGGCATTTCAATGTCCAGAAAAAGCAGATCGGGTTCTGAGCTAAGTAATAGTTTCTTTGCTTTTGGGTATTTAGATGCGGTGCCAATTATTTCGATTTCCGGAAATAGTGCTAAATGCTCTTTTAACGAGAAAATAAACTCCTCGTTGTCATCTACAATTATGGTTTTAATCACATCATCTGTTTTCATCAGGTTTGTTTATTTGTTGAAATTAAATTGTTTAGGTATGGAAATGCGGGCTTTTGTTCCGTTTTCTTCTCCCGTGTCGGTAGTGTTTTCTGTCAGTTCAAACAATATGTGATTCTTGTTTGCTGAGTTTAAGTGATGAATGGTTTGTAGTAGTACTTTCAGTCCGGTTCCGGTTCCGCGGGTTTTGTGTCCGGATGAATACAAGCCTACACCATTGTCAATTACAGATATTATAGTTTCGTTCTCTTTATCCTCAATTTTAATCATTAGAGTTTTTTCGTCCTCATCAGGTAGTGGCATCAGACCATGTTTGATGGCATTTTCCACGGGTATTTGAATGAGCATTGCCGGAATTAATTGTTTGGGGTCGCTTTTTTCGTCAATTTGATAGGTTGTGTTGAATTTTCCCGGAATTCGACTCCATTGAAGGTCGATGAAGTTTTTTACCAATTGTAGTTCGTCTTCTATGCTGATTGTTGTATTGTCAATATTCTCAAGGGTTTGTCTGAGAAGGTAAGAGAGTGAGTTGATTTTTCTTTTGACCATATCCGGTTGATTAACAATGCCGGAAATAGATCCAAGAACATTAAACAAAAAGTGGGGTGAGAGTGTATTGCGTGCATTTTGCATTCTCAGGTTGCTCAATTCTTTCCTTTGTAGTTGTATTTGGATATCCTTTCGTTTTCTGAGGTATAAAATAGTAATAATGGCTACAGTTATTGTGAGGACAAGAATGAAGATGATTGCCCAAATTATCATTCTTTGTAATTGAGATTCGTGATTTTTGCGTTGAATAATTTCATTGTCAAGTTTCCTTTGGTTGATGAGTTGATTAATTGTTGCTTGTTTCTTTTGAGAGCTCCATCTGGCTTCAGCAAATGTCAGGGCTTCTGTTTTTCTTTGATTAAACAGACTGTCATTAATTTCAATATATTCATTGGCATAGAATAAAGCATTTTTTGTGTCGCCTATTGTTTGGTAGATCTTTTTTAGAGCAAAAGTTGCATTGGCAATTGCTGGAAGCGCTCCAACAATATGTGCCAGTTTGTCCGATTTCTTTGCGTGAAGAAGAGCAAGCGAGAGTTGTTCCGGTTTGTTTTGTGTAAAAGCGATAGCCTGATAAAGCATCGATTTTTCGAAATAAACAGAAGATAATCCTTCCTGGTCTCCGAGAGATTCTTTTATAGAAATACATTTGTTGTAAAGTTCTTCAGCCTGTCTATATTTGGTTTTATCTCTGTAAAGATTGGCCAGTGAAAGATACGAATCAGATAGTCCTGATTTGAAGTCGGTTTTTAAATAGGTTTCGATAGATTTGAGATAAAAAGCTTCGGCTTTGGAGTAGTTATTGAGGGCTGTATAAATGTTGGCCAAATTACCATATCCGGAAGCAATTCCGCTAATAAGATTTAGATCCTGGCTTATAATAAGTGATTTGTTGAAATAGAAAAGCGCTTTTTTGTAATCTTTTTGTTGGAAATTAATGTTGCCAAGACCGGTATATGACATTGAAATTCCCTCTTTATCCCCTAATTCTTCCTTTATTTTGATTGATCTCAGGTATTCGTTAACAGCCTTTTCGTAGTCGCCTAAACGTGTGTAGATTTCGCCCAGATTGTTATGCTCTTTGGCTATAGAGGCTCTGTCGTCAATTTCTATGGACTTGGCTAATGCTTGCAGGTGCGTCTCAATAGTTTTGCTGTAATTTCCCTGATTTAGGTATATGTTGGCCATATTCTGAAGACACAGAAGGATGCCATCTGTGCCATTCATTTGTTGGTACATTTTCAACGCTCTATCGTAATTAATAATTCCATTGTTGTAATCGCCTGCATTAGAATATATAAGACCCAGGTTCATGTAGGTTCCGGCCAATAATTCTTTGTCATTTAATTGTTTAGCAAAAAAAAGTGTTTTTCTGAAGTCCAAAATAGCATTGTTGAAATTCCCTTGTAAATAATTAATTATGGCTCTGTTTGTAGCTATTTTCGCTCTCAGTTTTCTATTTCCTGCCTGAATTGCTTTTTGTTCAGCCAATAAATAATATTTTAAGGCTTTGGGATAGTCGCTTTGATTGTAATACAGTAGTCCGGTAATATTATCCGCCTGACCGTCAATATCGGTGTCATTGAACAATGACGCATTTTTTTTGGCTATTTTGACATAGAGTCTGGATTGATCATATTTACCCAGATTGCAATGCAGAGATGCTAGTGCGATGTGGTATAATCCGGTAAGATGTGTTATGTCTCTGTTTGGCTTTTTTGTTGATAATGATTGAATTGCACTTTTGTAGTAATAAATTGCAGAGTCTGGTTTTGATCCTTTTAATTTCTCTCCCTTTTGATAGAGACGATTTGCTGTTAAGGTATCGGATGCAGATAAAAATGATGAACCGTTTTGCATCAGACTCATGGAATTCCTATAGAGTAGAATGCAAACAATTCCAAGCGTTAAAATAAAGATTGCAGGTATAACTTTCTTATAATTCGCAATATCGGGTTTGCCGGTACTCATTGTGATAAATTTAATGTCTGGTTTACATCCTGAATTGATTGTAATTTTAAGAGGGATGTATAGGACAATAAATCAGGTATAATGTGTTAAACAACTACCTTAAGTTTGCAAAATGCATCAAAATACCCCCTTATAATGTGCAAATATTGTGTTTTATTTCAATTCCACAAAATATTTTGGGTTAATTTTTTTTATTGTAGATTGTTTCTTGATAAATAATATCAATATGTCACTGATTGGTCTAATTAATTTCTAATTTGTGTGGCTGTTTTTGTATTTAACAGTTTGTTGTTAATTGGATTGTTTATTGTTAAACGCTAACATATAGGGGTTTATATTTTGCTGTAGAATTGGAATGAAGATAAATATTGTAGTTCTTCTTAATTACAATAATTATGCTTAAAAGGGGCGATTAAACAGGGTTAAGGTGTTCAATGCATTATCCCTCACTTCCAACCCTGGCTTTGCTGGTGGTTACCAGATATACGCCACTGAATACCAGAAGTGCTGCTGCCGGTTTTTCCCAGGTGAATATGTCTTGTCCAACGGCAATAGCCGCAAAGGAGGCTACCAGAGGTTGTAGATAATTATAGGATCCCACGGTGGTGGGGCGAATTCGCTTCAGGGCTACGGGTATCAAAAAGTAGGCCAGAAATGTACCCAATGCTAAAACATACCCCAGTCTGACAGATGCTGATAGATCAGGCGTTGCGAACATTTTCGCCGTTAGCACCTCGTTGTAGGTGAATGGCAAAACCATCAACATGGCAAACAAAAACATCCATTTCATCAGGGTGACTGGCTTGTATTTTTGCGAAATACGTTTGGTGGTTACCAAATAAGCGGCATAGCAGGTGGCGCTACAAAAAATCAGGATGTTGCCCAACCACGAACCGGTGCGTTGTGTGCCATGGGCAGAAATTTCGGTGAGTACAATCAGTATGGCTCCGGCAGCACCAATGAGCACACCCAGCGCTTTGCGCAGCGTGATGGGCTCTTTGAGTATAACGGCTGAAATAATCATAACCATCATGGGCGATAGGGTGGCAATAATGGTCGCATCTACCGGTGAAGTCATAGAGAGCCCGATGATAAAGAGAACCTGATTGAACCCCATGCCCAGAAAGCTGCCCAGAAACAGTGTGGGGAAATCTTTGCGATCTACTTTTTCGCGGGTCATAAATAGTGATGCCACCCAAAAGATAAGTGAGGCGAAGGTCAGTCGCATGGCAGTGACGCCCAGCGGTGTGACCCAAAAAGGAATCAAACTTTTGGTAATGGGCACATTCAGTGCAAAAATGATGCTCGAAAAGAGCATGGCTATGTGGCCTTTTGTTTTTTCAGTCATGATGTGTCGTTTTGGCAAATAGGCGTCCCTGATGGGCGTTCCGTTCCTCCATTCTTTTGTTTAGCTTGTGGATGAAAACGGCGTTTTTGGTGCCCCAGTCGGGCATAATGAGCAGCTCTTTGGGCGATTGAGATACGAAGCGTTCGATGTAAAAAGTCGGATTTAACCGTTCCGCAAAATCGATGGCCAGATCAATATATTCCTCCAGCGTGTAGAAGCGGAACAGATGTGGCTCTTCGGCATGTTGTTGCACCATTCGGGTTTGGCGAATAAGCTGCAACTGGTGTAGTTTCACCGTTTTGAGAGGTAGTCCGGAAATGGCATCGGCATGGGATAATATTTCTTCGCGGCTTTCACCGGGCAGGCCCAGTATCAGGTGTGCACCAACATTTAATCCACGTTCTGCACAGCGGTTGATGGCCGAAACTGAATCGGCGTAGGTGTGTCCGCGATTGATGTAGCGTAAGGTTTCGTCTTTTGAACTTTCAACTCCAAATTCTATCAGAATAAAACAGCGTTTTGAGAGCATTTCCAGCATGTTCAACACATCCTCCGAAATGCAATCGGGTCTGGTGCTGATCACCAGCCCCACCACTTTTTCTACCCTGAGTGCCTCTTCGTAAAGAGCCAATAGTTTTTCGGCTTTGTCGTATGTATTTGTATAGGACTGGAAGTAGGCCAGATAGTGCATTTCAGGATATTTCTTCGAAAAAAACTGAATGCCACCCTGCAGTTGTTCGGTCACGCTCTCGGGGTTGTGGCAATATTCGGGGCTAAACGTTTGGTTATTGCAATAGGTACATCCACCGTTGCCTTTCGAACCATCGCGGTTGGGGCAGGTAAAACCGGCATTGACCGATATTTTTTGTACTTTGCCATCGAAATGGGATTTCAGGAAGTCAGAAAATTCATTATAGCGTTTCCCTGTTAGCGTCGGATGTTGCATACCAATCTTCAGATTTATTTAGCGAATAGAGCTGCAAAAGTACGCTATTTTATCTACAAGAGCGGTTAAATTGTGTGAAGTGTTGCGTAAACGCTATTGTTCAGCTTATTATTATTAATTTTGCAGATTGAAAACCAAACCAAACCCGCTTTTATCTATGAAAAGATGGCTTCTTCTCTTTGTGTGCACCGGTGTTACCTTCTGCGTATGGGCACAGACTAACGACAATACATGGCTGAAACAAATATTAAAGGGCGAATATAATGCCAGAGGTGTCGCTGAACAACACTCTATGAGTGATGGTGAATATTACACTGTGCGAAGTGCGGACAGTACTGCCATACTTCGATACGAATATAAATCGGGAAAGTTGGTTGATACCCTTTTTTCGACACGTACAGCCAGGGAGTGCGGATTCCGGAAATTTTCGGACTATGAATTTTCGGCGGATGAAACGAAGATATTGATTGCAACAGCAAAAGAGAGCATATTTCGCCATTCGTTTCGTGCTACCTACTTTGTTTTTGAGCGGAAACGCAACCTGATATCACCACTATCGAAAGGTGGAAAACAGCAAATGGCTACATTTTCACCCAACGGAAGAATGGTGGCTTTTGTGCGCGATGCCAATATTTATCTGGTGAAACTCGACTACGGTACTGAGTCAGCAGTGACCAAAGATGGTGAGCCCGGTAAAATCACTTACGGTCTGCCTGATTGGGTGTATGAGGAGGAGTTTAGTTTCAATAAAGCTTTTGAGTGGTCACCCGATAATGGCTTTATTGCTTTTATGCGGTTCGACCAAAGCAATGTGCCGGATTTTTCAATTCCAATGTACAAGGGGTTGAGACCCGAAAAAAGCGCTTTCGCTACCTATCCCGGTGCCGAAAGTGTGAAGTATCCGAAAGCAGGTCAACCCAATTCAAAAGTGACCGTGCAGACATTCAATGTGTTGAGTCGTGTTGTGAAAAATATGGAAATAAGTGACCCTGATGTGGAGTATGTTCCCCGCATTCGCTTTATGCCGCAGCCTGATCAATTGGCTGTATTTACGCTAAACAGACAACAGAATAAGTTTGTAATTTATAGTGCAAACCCGAGATCGGGACTTACCAGAACGCTTATCCGCGAAGAGAATGAGGCGTATATCGATAATGATAACTTTGATATGATTCAGTTTCTGTCGGATCGTATTATCTATGTGAGCGAAAAGGATGGATTCCGTCATTTATATGAATATTCTATCAATGGAGTTTTGCGCAAACAGTTGACGAAAGGGGAGTGGGCGGTGACTGGTTTTCACGGATACGACCCAACCCGTCAGGTTTATTACTATACATCTAATGAGGGCTCACCGCTGCGCTCATCGCTCTATTCGCTCGATTACAAAGGGAAAAAGGGCAACCTGACACCGGAGCCGGGAACACATGGTATTTCATTCAGTGCAAATTTTTCATATTTTACTGATAATTATTCGACGGCCAATATTCCGGATGTTGTTACTGTACGCAACTGGCAGGGCAAAACCTGTTTTGTGGCGGAGGCAAATACGGCGTTAAAGAATAAGCTTTCGAAACTGGCCCTGTCGACGAAAGAATTCTTCTCTTTTACCACAACTTCCGGAGTTTCTCTGAATGGTTGGATGGTGAAACCGGCCGGTTTTTCTTCTACAAAGCAATATCCCGTGGTGATGGTACAGTATGGAGGTCCGGGATCGCAACAGGTGAAGGATGCTTACCGGTTAGACTGGGAGCAATATTTAGCAGCAAAGGGTTATCTGGTGGTTTGTGTGGATGGCCGTGGCACAGGCGGTCGAGGTGAGAAGTTTAGTAAGCAAACGTACATGCGTTTGGGGCTGAAAGAGGCGGAAGATCAGATAGAGACAGCCCGATATCTTTCGGCGCAACCTTTTGTGGATAAATCA
Source organism: uncultured Parabacteroides sp. (assembly GCA_964534355.1). Classification (GTDB taxonomy): domain Bacteria; phylum Bacteroidota; class Bacteroidia; order Bacteroidales; family UBA7332; genus CAXXIC01. The sequence goes on along the minus strand of CAZHNZ010000039.1, from coordinate 666 downwards.
AAAATTGCCATCTGGGGCTGGAGTTATGGTGGTTACAACGTATTGATGTCGATGTCGTTGGGTAAAGGTGTTTTTCGCGCGGGGATAGCTGTGGCGCCTGTTACTGACTGGCGTTTTTACGACAGTGTGTATGCCGAACGGTATATGCGAACTCCGGGCGAGAATATGGATGGATATAATTTGTCGGCACCGGGCACCTATGCTGCAGATTTGCAGGGTGCGTTGTTATTGGTACACGGTACAGCCGATGATAATGTGCATTATCAGAATACGGCCGAATATGCTGAACAACTTGTACAGGCAGGTAAACCATTTGATATGCAGATTTATACGAATAGAAACCATTACATTAAAGGTGGAAATACCCGTCTCCATCTGTATGAGCGTTTTTTGCGTTTTCTGGATCAAAATATGCGGTAGGATTCTGTAAAAAACATCAAAAATCATTTAATTGACACATTTGGATAAGAAATTGCAACATCAAAACTATTAGAATTGTAAAATATACACTATATTTGCATCTGAAATACTATCAAAAAAGTATGACTTTGTATTAAAATTCCGTTGTAGCGGAATCTGAAAATGTATTATTAGTAGATTGAATAGATAATAGATTAGGTTAGGAGGTCTTTGGTCCGTGAGGATAGAAGACCTTATTTTTTTGCC
>CAZHNZ010000038.1:0-32813 GCA_964534355.1 uncultured Parabacteroides sp. | reverse complement strand
AAAATCACCTCAATTAGCTATAAATTTCTAATCACCTTATCCCGAACTCAGGTTAACAATAAAAATAAAAACCAAATCATCGAAATAACAACAGAAGTTTTAGATAAAAATGCACAACCAATAGGTGAAAAGAATTTTTACAATTTTCCTAACAATATGTTTTTAAATGTCTGGATAAAAAGGCCTAAAGCAAATAACAGTATTGTAATTCCATTAAAAAACTGTGTTTCAGTTTATGATAAAACTGTCCATTTAAAAAATTGGTCTGATGGTGCTATTGGTTATATGTGGTGTGATAGCAATGATTTTCAAAAGGCCTCTACAATGACTGCACTTTTTTCATCAGTTTGGGGTCAGGGGCATGGTTTCTATGTTACACCTGATAATCTTTGGCAATCCGCCGTTGTCTATACAGTACGCCGTGTAATAAGCCAAACCTGGCTCAACGACCGCGATCAATTTCTACAACCCACAGGCGAACTGACCGAAGAGTTTAAAACCGATTGTCTGATTTGGATGCTCTTCAATGGCAGCAACCTCACCGCCGGAGCAGATAACTTAGAATGGAACGGAAAGAAATGGTCGCTGGTGAATCACTTTATCCCCTTCACAGAAGAAGAGGTAGGCGCGCCCGACAGGTTCGAGAGCGACTTTATGGTACAATATCTTACCTCATCACCCAGTGAGAATGTCACTCACACACGCTTAGATTTACTTTCACCCGAAGCAAAAGCGGTACTCGAAGAAGGCCGTAAACTATGGCGAGCCTATTTCACCGCTACCGATGTGCACAGTGTGCGCGAAGAACTGAAGCTAAACCGCCCCGATGTGGGTTGGTATCAGGTGCGCAAGGCATTGCAGGCACGCAACACCAGTGGCGATTTTATGCCGGTCAGTTTCAAAGCGTTTGAAGAAGTCTATAAAGCCCTGAGCGAAAAACTTCGCCCCATGGTCTACGAATTGGGATTTCTACGGATTTGATGATCTCATCCGTGGGCCGCACCGGATATGAAGCCGTAAAATGAAAGCGTCCCCGTTCGGCATACGGCTCCAGCCTATTTCAACGCTAAAAGCCGTCCCCGTTCCCGGAGATTATAAATCTATAATAGGATAGCTACGCGGATGTCCACTGATATAGCGAGAAGAACATTGTTGCTCTTGATCGCAACCGGGTAACGATTGATAGCATTTATTCTGCTCCCTCCGCCAGAGAGGGTGCGTCAGTAATTAATGGCGCATGGCGCATTCTCTAATTTTCTTTGTGCAATGAAGAATCTAACGAACATAAAAGAATAAAACTAAATCAGCTGATTATTATTGTATTAATGAATATATTTTCATATATTTGTAACGTATAATGTAATTATATCATGATAGAATAACAAATTGTGCAATGTATATCCGAAAATTAGTGCTCAGGAAGATATACCCGACGCAAGGACAATTGTGGTTTCTATGGACAAAAACAGGCGAATTCTAAACGGAGTAGAAATATTTCCTGCCACCGAATTCTTGCAGGCACTCTGAAGCGACGAAATCATTTCTGAATAATACCTCAGCTCGCAGTCGCCTGCTGCTGCTGCCCCCGTTCGGCAATCTCCACCAGCCTATGTCGAAGCTAAAAGCCGGCCTCCCATTCGGCTTACAACTCCGGCCAAGATCGGGACTCTGACTGGCACAACGTTTACGCAGAAAACAGAAATGACTTTTGATATTTGACGGAATTGAGAAATTGAGTAACTTTGCCATATCAATCTTAATTTCTATGCAAAATTCTTTTAAATCGACAGTGATTGTCTGTTGCCTGATATTTTTTTCAGGCATTATCAATGCTCAATCCTACAAACTCTGGTACGACAAACCGGCCAAAATATGGACCGAAGCTCTGCCAATAGGTAACGGGCGCATGGCTGCCATGATCTATGGTGGTACCGAAAAAGAAACCATTCAGTTTAACGAAGAAACCGTATGGACCGGGCAGCCACACGATTACGCCCACAAAGGCGCATACCAGTTTCTAGACTCCATTCGCGGGTTACTCTTTGGCGGAAAACAACAGGATGCTCACCGCCTGGCCGATAAAGAATTTATGTCGCAACCGTATGGCCAGCAAACCTACCAACCGCTTGGCAATGTGCAACTAACATTCGCAGGACATGACAAGGCTGCTCATTTCAATCGCGATTTGGTGCTTGATAAAGCTTTGTCTTCGGTAAGTTATGAGGTAGATGGCGTACAATTTAAGCGCGAAATGTTTGCCTCTTATCCCGATAACGCCATTTTTGTAAAAATCACGGCCAATAAAGCCAAATCACTCAACTTTAAGATTGAACTGACTTCTCCTCATTATAATAAATTTGTGACCGCAGAAGTCAATCAGTTGATTATAAGGGGGAATTCGAATAATTATCCGTACGATTACTACGAAAAGAAAGGCAATTACAAATATCCGGCGAGTAAAATCAGTTTTGAATCGCGCTTGTTGGTACAAAACAGCGATGGCACGTTAACTGCGGGCACAAACAGTATCGAAGTAAAAAATGCGACAACGGTGGTGTTGAAATTAGTTGCTGCCACCAATTTTGTGAGCTACAAAGATATCAGCGCCAATCCTGCCGAACGTTGCGAATCTTATCTGAAAGCCATCCGTACGCTGAAATACGAAGATGCCCGTAAAAAACATATTGCAGATTATAGCCGGCTTTACAACCGAACTACGATCAATCTGGGAGTTACAGCTTTGTCGGACAGACCAACCAACGAGCGACTTCTCTCTTATCAGCAGGACAAAGACCCCAATCTGGTGGCTTTGTTGTACCAATACGGTCGTTATCTGCTTATTGCATCGTCACGTCCGGGCTGTCAGCCTGCCAACCTGCAAGGAAAATGGAACGACAAACTTATTCCACCCTGGGATAGCAAATACACGGTGAATATCAACACAGAAATGAACTACTGGCCTGCCGAAATGGCCAATTTGTCTGAATGTACCGGTCCGCTTTTTAGTTTGATAAAAGACCTTTCGGAATCGGGAAATAATGTAGCGAAAGAGCATTACAACGCCCGCGGGTGGGTCGTGCATCACAATACCGATTTGTGGCGTGGTGCTGCCCCCATTAACGGATCCGATCACGGTATCTGGGTAGGTGGTAGTGGCTGGTTGTGCGAGCATTTGTGGTGGCATTACGAATATACCGGAGACAAAAAATTCCTGAGCGAAACAGCATACCCTGCCATGAAAGCCGTTGCTGCATTCTATGCCGATTATCTGATTCCGCATCCGCAGCATCCGGAGTGGCTGGTGAGCGGACCGGGCAACAGCCCCGAAAATGGAGGTTTGGTAATGGGACCAACCATGGATCACCAAATTATCCGGGATCTGTTTGCCAATACGATTGAAGCTGCAAAAGTGCTGGGTGTGGATAGCGATTTCAGCAAAATGCTCAGCGAGAAAAGACAACGAATCGTGCCTAACCAGATTGGACGTTACGGCCAGCTTCAGGAATGGGTGGAGGATAAAGACGACCCTAAAAGCGAACACCGCCATGTGTCGCACCTGTGGGGACTGCATCCGGGTAATGAGATTTCACCGCTTACCACGCCCGAACTGGCTCAGGCCTGCAAGGTGGTACTTAAGCACCGTGGCGACGAAGGTACAGGCTGGTCGCGCGCCTGGAAAATCAACTTTTGGGCACGCCTGCTCGATGGCGACCATGCCTACCTGATTCTGAACAACCTGATTGTGCCATCGGTTAACCCCGATAATGTAAATATGAACGAAGGTGGCGGACTTTATCCTAACCTGTTCGATGCGCATCCTCCTTTCCAGATTGATGGTAATTTCGGAGCTACTTCGGGCATCACCGAAATGTTGCTACAAACCCATTTGCGTGATGCGAACGGCGATTATTTTCTCGACATTCTGCCGGCATTGCCCACCAAACTGGCCAACGGAAAAGTGACCGGATTGGTTGCCCGTGGCGGTTTTATTGTTGATATTGAGTGGAAAAACAATGCTCTGGTGGCTGTGAAAGTTTTTTCGAAAAATGGAAATAAACTCAATGTCAGATACAAGGGAAAAGTTGTCGCAAACAAAACAGTTAAGGAAAAGACGTATCAATTCAGAAGCAAAGATTTTTAGTTCGTTACTGTAGTTTATCCCAATTACAAACCGGCATATTTTCCAGGAAGACCGTATGGCATATCTGGAGTGCCTAGTCCCGGGGCGGTGCCGTTGAGGTAAACGTGACGGGATGATAAACGACACACATGCAGCTACGCCCTGAACCCAAAACATAACTTTTGCGGAATCAAATCCGCAAAAGTTATGTTTTTATTTGTTTTATTCAGGTAAAAATATTCAGGAAAAGGCAAAATCCTGACATCCCAAGCTCTTTTTAGAGAACTATACCGATGCGCGATTTACCATTATCCACAAAGATATTATTGATGAATTTGTGCTTTGAAGGTATGGGCAGATATAATGGATTTAATTCACATCTGATTTTAAACATAAAAGGATGAAAATGTTGATATTCCATAATTTATAGCGTTTCATTGAATCCTGAAAAGCAAATTATTAGATTATCAATTAAATTTGTACTGAAATATGTCCATGAATTATGAAAAAACCAATCGCAAAGATAGAGAATCTCAACACGTCAAAATCCGTTTTTTTTAAAACTGTTTTGGACGATAAAATTTCTATGCGCGATTATATCAAAAAAAATGGCTCGCTCAGGGGCTATAAATCAGATCATTTTGAATTCGCAAAGCCATTATGACCTTATAACTGAGAACAGATAAATATTCTCCCATTACTCCCCATCCAGCCAGCTCATAAACTGTGGAATACGAATTCGGCTCACCAGAATCTCTTCGGCAGAAGGGGGCGAAAGCGTTATTTTTAGCCGGCTGTTGAAGTATTTCGATACCGATTTGATAGACTCGATGTGGGCAATGCAGCCGCGCGACAGCCGGAAGAAGAGTTTGGGGTTTAGTTGCTCTTCCAGAGCATCGAGCGTGTAGTCGGTTATATATCGTTTGTTTTCGTGAGTTACTATAAATGTTACCTTCTCTTCGGCATAGAAATAGGCTATTTCGCCCATCGGGATAATCAGAATACGGTCGCCCACCTTCACCGTGAAGCGTTGTTTGTACTCTTTGGCCGGCGAAACCCGTTGTTTCAGAATCTCTTCTAGCACCGAAAAATCGGGCAACTGATGTTGTTGGCTTTTGATGGCCTTGTTTACCGCCGTCGTAAACTCATCCTTGTCTATCGGTTTCAGCAGATAGTCTATACTATTTACCTTAAATGCCTGAATCGCGTAGTTGCTGTATGCCGTGGTGATGATGACCGGCACATGTACCGTCACATGCCGGAATATCTCGAAACACTGCCCGTCAGAGAGTTCCACATCCATAAATATCAGGTCGGGCTGACTCTCGTTCAGCCACCGTATAGCCCCCTTTACCGAGTCTATCCGACCAATCACCTCTATGGCCGGGAAGGTGCTGTTTATCAGTCTTTCCAGTTGAACCTGAGCCGGAAGCTCATCCTCTATTATTAGTGCTTTCATGGTGTAAGTTGTAGTCTGTTATCCGTTTGTCCCTTCGTCATCAGCCAGGTCATCCATTAATGGCAGACGTACGTGGAACTTGTTTTCTGTCTCTTTTATTTCAATCTCTTTCCCAAAAATCGTTTCGTACTGTCCGCGAATACTCTTCAGCCCCACGCCCATCGAATCAGCCGCGTTTATCCGGGGTTGCAGATTATTTTCAATACAGATATATCCATCGCACATGCGAATGTCGATGCACAGAGGCGAGTCGCTGCTGATAATGTTGTGCTTCGTCGCGTTTTCAATCAGCAATTGCAGGCTGCACGGTATTATCTTGTGTTTCAGATACGATTTATCCACATCAATGCGCACATCCAGCCCGTGGTTAAACCGCTCTTTCAGCAAATCCACATACATGTTGGCAAACGTAATCTCCTCTTCCAGAGTCACCACCGGGTCATTCTCTTTGCTCAGCAGATACCGATACACACCTGCCAGCTTTTTGGTAAAATCGCTCGCCCGGTTGGCATCCGTATGTATCAGATAATCAAGTACATTCAGACTGTTGAACAGGAAGTGAGGATTGAGTTGCCGTTTCAGCTGATCGTACTGAAAACGGGCCTTATTCTTTTTGGTGATTTCTGCTTCGAGGGCAATTTTGTGCGATTTGCGATAGTATAGCGTAATGTCCGTCACACCCATTACCACCGCATTTGCCATCACCGATACTGCCAGAATAGCCTCTATATGTCCGCTGTCGAGCAGCTCCTGCCAGCTGAAAAATTTCAGCTTGGGCACGCAAAACAGCGCCGTGGAAACCACCGAAATCGTGAGCAGAGAGCCTACAGTAATCACTGTACGCCGCACCGGATTTTCGCCCCATGAGTAGCGTTTGCTGATGTACCGCATCGTGAAAAACCCCACCAGTACCATCAGCAGCGTAAACGGATATTCTCTGAAAATCGTCCGCAGCAAATCCGCAAAGTTATACTGATAGTCCGACTTCAGGTAATTATAAATCTCCACATAAAAAATTCGGAAGAGCAGCACAATGCCCGCCAGCACAAGTATTTCGTTCCATTTCCCGCCTTTTTTCATACCCGGTCTACTCTTTTTTGCGTTTCACAATCAGGTACGAAAGCCAACCCAGAACCTCTGTCACCAGCACCGTAGTCACCACCTGTGCAGCCATTTCGGGCAACATTTTCGAAAAAATTTCAGCCCCCGTAGTACCCAAAAAGAAACCCGCAAAGCAACCAATAAGCGCCAGAGCGCCGGTCACATCCAGCGGGTAATCGTTGATGCGCGACAACGAAACAATCAGTCCGATTGTCAGTATAGTCAGCCACGTGCCGGGGTCGGCACCACGCCACAAAATCGCTGCTGCCGAGAGGGCGTGCGCCACGGCAAAACCATGTATAACAAAATGTGTGCGGGTCAAAACAGATACTCGTTTCATGTCGGGAAGTCCGGTTTTTCATTCGTAAATTTAAGGTTCCCCAATCCGGGGATATAAAGATAACAAATTTCTTCCCAAAAAGATAAATGAATACTAATTTTTTTAATTTGGGCGATCCCTCGCTCACTCGGGTCGGGCTTTACGCTCATACTCCTCGCCGGTTCATCTTCACTGCGGATAAATAACTTTGGCAACCGGCTGCGGGGTAACCGCTGCAATCCCTATCGCAAAGGTTACCCCACTACCGCCTCGTCTCTACTCGATTTCCAGCACAAGGCTCTCCCTTGGCGAAAGTGCGATTTCCCCAACCAGCGACACCATACGTCCCGTCAGCACATCCCGTCCGCGTGTGGCAGAGCCTATGGCTTCGGCATACTGTTCGGTTGTGGTTCGGTTCTCTGCCGATTTCCCGTTTAGCATCACCAGCACCTTTTTATTTCCATATTCACGCAGGTAAACGTATATGCCATTGCGTGGCGCAAAATGCTTCAACGTACCATGTGCTATCACATCATTCCCTTTGCGCCAGTGCAGCAGTTTTCGCAGAAATTCGAAGGCATCGTTCTGTTGAGCCGTGCGGCCGGATGCCACGAAGGCATTCGTTGCATCGCCCGGCCATCCACCGGGAAAGTCGCGGCGCACCCAGCCGTCAGACTCCTTCTTCGTGCCGTTCATCAATATCTCGGTTCCGTAGTAGAGCTGCGGTATTCCGCGCGAGGTGAGCAGAAACGTATATGCCTGTTTAAACACCGCATTGTCGCCCGGCATTTCGGTCAGAAAGCGGTCGGTATCGTGGTTTTCCAGAAACACCAGCAAATTTTTCACATCCGGATAGATAAAATCCAGAGCCAGATGTTCGTATATCCGTGCCAGTCCGTTATCCCAGTCTGTCTCTTTGTGAAACGCATCATGGGCAATACCCGTCAGCGGAAAATCCATCACCGTTTTCAGGTAGGTTTCACCCGTTTTGTTGAGCGTGCTTTTGCTTTGCCAGTAGGCTGTGGCCGGCGAATGGTTGAGCCACGCCTCGCCCACCATATTGAAGTTCGGGTATTCCGTCATCAGCTCTTTGGCCCAATCGGCCATCATCCGGTAGTCGGCATAGGGATAAGTATCCTGTCTGATGGCGTCAATGCCGGCATATTCCACCCACCAGATGCTGTTTTGTATCAGGTAACGTGCCAGATGCTGATTGCGTTGGTTCAGGTCGGGCATGGTCTCTACAAACCAGCCGTCAAACATCTTCTTTTTGTCGAATTCGGCGCAATAGGGGTCGTAGTTCACGTTTTTGGCATGGTTGGTCTGCACATATTTATCGGGGAAATTGAACCAGTCGGCAAATGGCCGGTCCTTCATCCACACATGCTCGCTGCCGCAGTGGTTAAATATCATATCCATCACCACCTTCATTCCCTTTTGGTGCGTTTTCTCTATCAGTCGCAGGTAGTCGGCATTGGTACCGAAGCGGGGGTCGATGTTGTAGTAGTCTGTTGTGGCATATCCGTGGTACGAACCGCCCGGCATATCGTTTTCCAGCACCGGATTGAGCCAGATGGCCGTTACCCCCAAATCGGAAATATAATCCAGATGTTGCTCTATCCCTACCATATCTCCACCGTGTCGCGCGTTGGGATCCTGCCGGTTTGTGTTCACAGTCACATAGCGCATTTTCAGATTATCGTTGGCCGGGTTACCGTTGGCAAATCGGTCGGGCATCACCAGATAAAGCACATCCGATGTGGTAAATCCCTTGCGCGAAGCCGGGTCAATGGTACGCGCTTTCAGTTCGTAGCGAATTGTTTTCTTCTCTTTGCCCCGGGTCAGTTTCAGATCTGCAAATCCCGGTTTGGCCTCTTTCAGGTCGAGATAGACGAAGAGATAATTCGGGCTTTCGGCCGGTACTACCCGGCTCACGCGTACGCCCGGTGTGGCAGAGGTCACCTGAGCCGGCGCAATATTGGGCCCGTAGAGTAGTATCTGCAATTCACTGTTTTTCATGCCGCACCACCAGAATGCAGGTTCGGCTTTATCTATCTGAATGGCGGCAAAGGCCTGTATACCGGCCCAAATGACAACCAGAAGCAGGGTTATTCTTTTCATATATTCTTTGTATTAGCGGTTATTTATTATCGTATTGGGTGTGGGTACGCCCCATTCCAGAGCGACCTGCAAAAGTCCGGTTTCGCCATCAGCTGTTTCTACAACAATCTGAACAGCTGATTGGTGCATCGTTTTGGCCTCTTTGGGTATAAAAATCAGAATTTTATTCTCTTTGTATTCCACAAAGTCATTGGGCAGAACTATGTTTTGCCACAGAGCCATTATCTTTGCCGGGTGTCTCGAAATGGATACAAACAGTACGTTGTTCAGAAAACTGTTCGGCCGTAGCGGCACCGTCGGTGGTACGCAGAGCAGGGGCACCGTTATGGTTCTGTTTTCAGACCAAACGGTAAGCAGGGCAGTACGGCAAGCAGTTTTCGGACTATATGTCAGATAATTGTTGTTGCCCGGTGTTTTTATCTGACCACATGTTGAGGTTATCGAGTCAATTTTTTCTCCCTGTGGAAGCTGCCCCGTCAGTCGGAATGTATCGCGGGAATGACTCATGACAAGCGCGGGGATTTGACGCATATTGGCCTCGGGCCACACGTTATCAAGAGGGGCTTTGATGTTGCATCCCCATAGTAGGGGGGTAAGGATGCATGTCAATATGTACGCCTTCGCTTGCATGAGTCATAGTTTTTTCAAAAGCGGTTTATTATCTCTTAGTCAGGGTTATCGTGTTGTTTTTTACCCATTTGCCACTGAAGGTACCATCGGCCGTTATCCATTTTACCTGATAGGTTTTGGCTTTCAGAACTCTCTTGCCGGCTTTTTGGGTAACATTTACCACCAGTTTATTGCCGCTGCTTGTGGCTGCAAAACTACTGATCGCATAATCGCCCTTTTGGTAGCCATATCCATCGCCGGCATCTTCATACAGTGTTCCGGCTGCTTTGCCATTGACATCTGTCGATATGTAGAGTGTCAGCGAGTCTGTCTTGTATTCCGTGGTGTTTTGTATCACCTTTCCGATCGGAACGATGGCGCCTGACCGCAGTTTTACATCGGGTTGGTAGTTGTCGACCGGGTTTTTGTCGGCGTCAATCGAAATGCTTCGCCAGTCGCCGTTGGGCAGTTTGGCTCCGTTTGCCCATCGGGGTACTACCAGCAGGTTGTCGCCCAGCAGGAAGGCCTGATCTTCGCTACGCAACGATGTATCGCGCGGGTCGGCAAAGAATACGGGTCGCATAACCGGCATACCTGTGGTGGCTGCTTCGTGAAACAGGGTGTAGAAGTAGGGCAGCATGCGGTAACGGCGGTTGAGCGCTCTGCGGGATACATTTTCTGTTTCGGTGCCAAAAGCCCACGGCTCTTTGTCGTTGGTGTCCTTGCAGGCATGTCCGCGCGAGAAGGGGTAGTAGGCGCCCAGCGCAATCCACTGACTAAACAGTTCGGGGGTGGTGTTGTTGATAAATCCGCCTATGTCGGGTCCGCTGAAGGGTTGTCCCGAAAGTCCGAGATTGAGTACCATCGGCACCGACATTTTCATGTGCTCTTCCGAAGCCACATTATCGCCCGTCCAGGTGGCACCGTAGCGGTGACTGCCCAGGTATCCTGACCGTGAAAGTATAAACGGACGCTTAGCGGGGTTCACTTTTTTAATTCCGGCCAGCGACGATTTTATCATCAGCATACCATATACATTGTGGTAGCGCAGGTGGCTGCCCGGTTGCAGGTCGCCCCCGCCACGGTGCAGATTGCTTTCGGGCATGGTGGCATCGGGTCCGTCGAATACGGCCGGTTCGTTCATGTCGTTCCACACACCGTCTATATCGTGGCTCATAAAGTCTTTGTAGAGACCGCCCCACCAAAGTTGTGTTTCGGGTCGGGTGAAGTCGGGGAATTTGCAGTCGCCCGGCCATACCTTGCCCACGTAGTCGCGTCCCAGACTATCCTTTACCCAGTGGTTTCCGGCTGTTCCGCTGTCGTACACATTGTAGCCCTCTTCCAGTTTCACACCGGGATCTATCATCCAGATGCCCTTGAAGCCTTTGCTGTGCAGGTAGTTATTGGTGGCTTTCGGGTCGGGAAATTTACTCTTGTCGAAGGTAAATATCTTGAATTTATCCATATAGTCGATATCGAACCAGATGACGTCGCACGGGATTTTTCGGTTTCTGAATTCGTTGGCTACCTCTCTCACGCGGTTGTCGGGCTCATACGAGTAGCGGCTTTGCTGATAACCGATAGACCAGAGGGGTGGCATTTCGATGCGGCCAATCAGGTCGGTCAGTTTCTTCATCACCGCCTGAGGCGAATTGCCCTCTATCACGATGACCCGAAAAGCAGGACCGTCAGATATAAAGCGGATGCTGTCTGTCAGTTGCAGCTCCTGCTTCCAGGTATTGTCGGCCAATACACCGAAAGCTGTTCCGTTGGCCCGTACACCCAGCACCCACGGGTGCGACTGATAGAGGCGTTTGCCTTCGTCGCGTTTGTATTCGTAGTTGTCTGTGTTCCATAGCTTTATGGTTTTGCCGTTTCTCAGCAGCGAACCTTTTACCTCGCCCGTGCCGTAGAGACTTGCGCCCTGTTCTATCGGCAGAGATACACAGCTCTTGTTGTCGCGGTTCGAAAAGCGCGGACGAAGAGTCCAGCTTTCGGGCACAGCGGCCGTTACGGGCAGTTCCTTCACCAGCGATAAAGAGGGCAAATGCGCTTTGGCATCAAATGTTTCGGGGTAGAAAACCGCCGTTTGAGGGGCAATCAATCCCGCTTTCGGGTTTTTTGCCTCTGTGTTCAGTCCAATCAGGCAGGTGGCCAGAAGCAGTAGTTTTGTTTTCATATCAAATATTCTGTTCGGGGTTATTTAATCTTGATTATTTTCACAGTATTGTACCGGTTGTCCGATAGTTTTATCCGTGCGGTGTAGTATCCTGCGGGCAGTTCATCCAGCTGCACACGGTTGTTTTCTACCGGGCGTTGCATCACCAATACACCGTTTGCGTTGCAAAGCTCTATGGCTGTGGCCTGCGCACCTTTCAGAAAGAGTTGCCCGCGCACCGGATTGGGGTAAACGCTTACACTTTCGCTTTCAGTTTTCGGGATGCTGTTTATCACCACCGGTTTGTCTGTGTATATTATATAACTTCCGGCCGGTAGTGCTATGCCCATGGCGGTGTTGGTCACATTCAGGCTTTCGCCGCTTATCAGGTCGTACCATAAACCGCTTTTCGGGAAACCCGGATAGGCTGTCACCGTGCTGTTGCCGGTGTAGTTTGCCGCTACCACGGCCGAAATTTCAGCATTCGACAACAGGGCTGTTTTTCCGTTGTTCCAGTCGTTGCTGCCCACATACCGGCTTTGTGTGGTTGGGTTGGCAAAAAGTGCCGGGTACTGTTTCCTCAGTTTCAGTATGGCGGCATAGTTGTCGCGCAGCTCTTTGCGGCCGGCATAGTTCAGGTAGTCCCATCGTACCGGCTTGCGGCCAGTGCGGCCGTTGTAGTCGATGGATGTGTCGTAGCCCAGCTCGCCAAACTGCCAGATCATCTTCGGACCTGGTGCGGTCAGGAATAGTGCCGCGCAGGCCGCCAGTTGCCTCATGCGCAGGGCCGAATCGCTTTTAATCTCTGCAATTCCCTCGTTGAGTGCCCGGTAGGCCAGTCGCTCTTCGTCGTGACTTTCCATATATCCAACCAGGTTTTGTTTTGTCCAGCCACGTCCGGCGGCAGTCAGCCAGCTCATGTCGCTGCCCTGTTGCACGGCTTTGGCAGACTGACCGAAGGCGTAATTCGAGTTTCCCCACAGCATCATTCCCTCATTGGCCAATGCTATCTCTTCGTCGTTTGCCGCGAAGTGTTCCAGTATGGTCACTGCGTTGGGGTTGGTTGTTTTTATGGTTTGATGATACTCTTTCAGAATATCAATCCGTCCCTGATTGTAGTTGCCCCAGGTATTCACATCAGCGGTGTAGAAGGTTTCGGGCGTAAGTCCTTTCGACAGGTCAAATCGATATCCATCCACCCTGTATTCGTTGAGCCAGTATTTGAGCACCTCTTTGAAGTAGTTGCGCGTATAGATGCTCGAATGGTTGAAGTCCGAACCCACATTGTACGGGTGCATAGCTATCGGAAACAGATATGGATTGCTCGTAGATGGACGGTTGTTGGTGCCATCCCACCACATTTTTGCCATCGGGCTCAGGCCCCACGAATGGTTAAACACCACATCCAGCACCACCGCCATTCCCCGCTTGTGGCATTCGTCCACAAAACGTTTGTAGTCGTCCGGCGTTCCATAGGCCTTATCGGGTGCCATCCAGAAGTTGGGGTTGTATCCCCAGCTGTCGTTTCCGTCAAACTCGTTCACCGGCATCAGCTCAATGGTGTTTACACCCAGTGCCTGCAGGTAATCCAGCTTTTCGGTCGCAGCGCTCACAGTGCCTGCTTCGGTGAAGTCCCTCACATGCAGTTCATAGATTACCATACTCTCTTTGGCGGGCGGCGCAAAGTTGCTCACCTGCCAGTTGTAGGCCGGTTTGGCAGTCTGAAACACCGACACCACATCGTCCGTCTTACCGGTCGGGTAGGGTTTGAGGTTCGGATAGACCAACCGTTTTTCGTTTATCCATTTATCGTTCCACGGGTCCAGTATCTTTTCCGAGTAGGGGTCTCCGCAGCGCACGGTGCCATCCACAAAATACTGAAAACCATACTCTCTGCCCGGTGTCAGTCCGGTCAGCGTAATCCAGAAGTAGTCGCCATCTTTTTTCAGCATATAAGCATTGTCGGGCTTCCAGTCGTTCATTTCGCCCAGCAGATAGATGTACGATTTCCCTTTGGCAAACAGCGACAGGGTCACCTGCGTATCCGACTGATAATTAATCCCATCCTTTAAGCCCGACGGCCTTGCAGCCACAGGTGCCGAAGCCGGACGCACACATACGTACGCCGAGTCGCGCCGGGTGGTAGTACCGTTCGATATTTCGGCTATCACATAGTAGTTTCCTTCTGTTCCGAAGGTATAGCTTGTCGAAATCGAAGCCGCATTTGTGGCCGTGCTGCCCACCTGAGTGCTGTTCACAAACAGTTTCAGCGTAGCCGGTTGCGATGCGGTTGCCGACAGTGTCATCGCTGTCGATTTGGCTGCCAGCGACACTTTGGCCGCCGGCGATGTGAGCGACACATTCAGCCCCGGCTGATACACCGTCACAAAAATATCTTTATCCCCCGTGTCCCGTCCCGTTTTACTTCCGTCGGCACTCCGAAACACCAGAGCAATCTTTTTCACAGTTTCGTTACTGTTTGTTATCCCGAAATAGCTGCGTATATCGGGCGAAATCACCAGTTGCCATTTGTTATTCCCCAGCGGGGTCAGTTTGCAGGCTGCGATGTTCACATTCCACGCCGCCTTCACATACTTCCAGTCGCTGTCGCCGGTGCTCAGGTTGGTTATCACCCCGATGTGCGCATACACATCGCCTGCAAAACCCATCAAACCCTTATTCCCCAGCGTCGCGTCGAAAGTCAGCGTCACCGCCGCGTTTTCCACCGCGAAGGCGGGCACCGAACTCACCACCTGTCCCTTAGTGGCGGCCACGGCCAGCACCATCAGCCAAACCAGTATCCATCTTTTCATCATCGACATCAATTATTTTTTTCAAAAATCTTTTTTTCCTTTTCTTTTCTTTGGGCGTGCCCCCGAGGGGTCGGGCTATCCGTTGCGAGTCCTCGCCGGTTCACCTTTTGTCTCATTATCAATCCTTTGTAGCCGGCTGTGGGCTCTACACTGCTATCCCTCACGCGGTGCAGTGCGACTCTTTGCTTTGCAATTCCCGGCAGAGAGAGAAATCCCTTCCCTGCCGGGCTGCAAACTTCAATAACCTAAAAACCTTAAAACAACTAAATCAATTCTTTTTCAACTTATATTTATAAATCGCTTTGCTCAAATCCAGCGTCACGGTATAGTTTCCGCTCTCGGCCACCTTAATGTTGTCGCCACCCGGTTCCAGTTTCAGGTCGGCACCGGTGTCGCCATAGTTCAGGTCCCATCCGCCATTCATTCTGAACTTCATCTCTTTGCCGCCAATCAGGTCAAGCGTCAGCGTCCATACATTCAGCGCGGCATCGTAGGTCATAGCGCGGTCGTTGTCCCACTTTTCAGGGTTGAGCGCATCGCCTATTATTCCCACACGTGTAATCAGCAATGTGCTGTATGTCAGATTATTCAGATTAGCACTTACCTTGTAGTAGCCGCCCGAAGTGAGCGCAATATTATCGCCACCACCGGCTTTCAGTTTGCCTGCGCCATCGTAGCTGTATTCGCCATCGCCCCAGTTTACCTTCGTAAATTTAAACTGAATAGCATTGGCCGCATTTCCACCATCAATCATATTGATGTAGCCTTCGTACGAGCCATCGCTCTTGGCCGAATAGATGCGCGAAAGATCTGTTCCTTCGCCCTTCCATCCCTGATAATTACCCGGCATATTCAGGTGCGGATAGATAATTATCTCTTCGAACGGGGTGATTTGCAACGCAATTACATTCGACTTCTTATCGGCAATTTTCGTGTTTGGGATAGACGATACAATTTTCATCTCCATCTCATTCACCAGGTCGGGCACAGCGCCCATAGCCAGCAGTTTGGCATTCAGGTCGGCCACAGTCACACTTATTTTGGGCTGATACGATGTAGCCACCAGCACCGAATCCTGGAATTTACCCTTTTTTGCAATCAGCAGCGAGTACATCGCCGGTGCCTGATATCCGTAGTCGGGTGCACTCCATTCGAGCGAAACGGCGGTTTGGGCCGCATTTGCCTTTGTCAGCACGATAGAGGTGGTAGCCGGTGCTTTCAGCACAGGTGTTGTCACAGTATCGTTTATCATCACTTTGTTATCGTCGCTGCACGACCATATCAGTGTGGTGGCCAGCAACAGTGTCAGTATATAATTTAGCTTTTTCATGACTCAATTTTTTTTATTGTACTCGTTAATAACCGCTGTTTTGTGTCAGGTTCGGATTGGCATTTACATCCGATGCAGGTATCGGGAAGATGTTGTACTTCGCGTTTACACTTGTTCCGTCTTTCACGCCACCTTTCCACGGCCACAAATAGCTTCCGTCTGTCAGTTTGCCAAAACGCACCAGGTCGGTTCTGCGGGTAGCTTCCCACAACAGCTCACGTCCGCGTTCTTCCAGTATCAGGTCCAGAGTCATCTGTCCAGAAGTCAGTCTGCCCACTGCATCCACCGTGTAAGCCCGGTCGCGTATTGCGTTCAGATAGCCCAGAGCATCTGTGGCCGATCCGCCTGCACCACCCCGCAGGTGTGCTTCTGCATACATCAGATATACATCTGCCAGTCGCAGGAAGGGGAAGTCTGTGTTGGGGAACGAACCGCCGGAATCTGTTCCGTCGCTGTTTTTGTTGCTGAATTTCACCACCTGCACGCCTTGTTTAAATTCGTCCGGGTCGGTCATTTCCAGTTGGTTGTATCCGGTGTAGAGCACCGATGCACGTTCGTCTATGGCTTCCACGCCATTGAAGCGTTTGTACACATTTACTGTGGCTCTGTTGCCGCCCCATCCGCCGGGTGCTGCTGTTATCGGACGAATATCGCCATTGGCCGCACTACACATCAGGAACATCATTCCACCCCACGATTGCATGTTTTGGCTGTCGAAACGGAATGGGAAGATGATCTCATCCGAGTAATGATTGTCTGCTTTGAACAGGTCGGCATACACCGGTTCCAGTTCGTATCCGGCGGCTATTACCTTCTTACATTCGGTTATACATTCTGTATATTTGGCTTGTCCTACATAGGTTTCGGCATTCAGATAGAGTTTGGCCAGCAATGCCCACGCCGCAGCTTTGTTTGCGCGTCCGTAGTTGTCACTGTATCCCACTACCGGGGCCATCAGGTCGGCATCTATCGCTTTCAGTTCCGACTCTATAAAGCTGAATATCTGCTCTTTGCTGCCTTGTGCCGGGGGCACTGCGCCTATGGTCGAACTTTCAGTTACAAACGGTCCCTTGCGGAAGTGGTCGAGTACATGGTAATACGACATGGCTCTCAGGAAACGGGCCTCTGCACGATAGGTTTTTATTTTGGCTTTCAAATCATCCGATACGCCCCGTTTGCTAAGTTTATCGTCGCTTGTTTCGCGCAGATATTCGCTTGCCAGGGTTATCTGATAATACAACCGGTTGTAGAATCCTTTCAGAAATACGTCAGATGCATTCCAGTTGAATTTATGAAAATCCTTGATCGTTTGGTCGTTCCATATACATACTGCCTCTTCGGTGGGTAGCTCTTGCAGGTTCCACAGCATACGCAGGTAGGTGGCCTGACTTCCTTCGTCAAGTCCCACAATGTCGGGCTTGCCGGCAGGGCCCTGATTTCCGGTTATCGACAGTCCGGCATATATTTTGGCCAGAAATTGTTGGTATGTTTTTGTCGAGTCAAACACGTTGGCCGAGGTCAGTTCATCTTTGTCTATGGGTGTGGTATCGAGGTCGTTGGTACAGGACCCGAATCCGATGGACAGCAGTGCCATGGCCACAATCATTATTTTATATCGGTTCGTTTTCATTGTATTTATCTTTTAATTAATTTCAATTTGCATGTCTGCTTTCATCAGAAGTTTACGGATAATCCTACCAGATA
Organism: uncultured Parabacteroides sp.; assembly: GCA_964534355.1. Lineage (GTDB taxonomy): Bacteria > Bacteroidota > Bacteroidia > Bacteroidales > UBA7332 > CAXXIC01. Next base: position 15,079 of record CAZHNZ010000038.1, on the reverse strand, counting down.
GATACGTGGTCGTGGATATACGTTGTTGTCTACACCGTTCGAAATTTCGGGATCCAGCCCTTTGTATTTGGTGATAATGAACGGGTTTTGTACGGTGCCGTACACACGCAGTCTCGAATTGGCCGACACCACATTTTTGAAAGTATAACCCAGTGTAATGTTGTCCACTTTCAGGAACGAGGCGTTTTGTATGTAGTAGTCCGATTTGTAGGCGGCTGCTTTGAAGTAGCCGTTGGATGCGCTGCTCAGTCTGTTTTTCAGGAATCCGGATGTGTCAAACGATCCGTCTGTCCATTCCAGTTTGGCCTGAGAGTTGTTGAAGGCGTAGTTGCCGATGTTGCTGCGGGCGCTGAAACTGAAATCCCATGCTTTGTAGAGCACTTTTGATGTTAGTCCCATAAACACGTCCGGTGCAGCATTTTTGTAGCGGTAGAGGTCTTTGTCTGTTATCTGACCATCGCCGTTGAGGTCGGCATAAGCTCCCTCTATCGGTTCGCCGGCTGAGTTATAGATTTGTTTGTACACGTAGTACGAACCCACCGGATATCCCACTGTGTGTATCTTGATGTTGTTTCCTGTTCCACCGGATATACCTTCTGTTTCCACGCCGATATAGTTGGGGTCTTCCACCATGGTCAGTTTGGTAATCTCGTTTTTGTTATACGAAATATTGAATCCCAAATCCCAGGTCAGATCTTTGGTTACAACAGGCTTGCCATTGATGTTGAATTCAACACCTCTGTTTTCGAGGCTTCCCACATTGGTCAGCAGTTCGTTGATGAAGTTGGTTCCTGCCGGCACGGGTATGGTGTTGATCAGGTTATCTGTTTTGCGCATATAGCCGTCTATCGATCCGGTAATTCTTCCGTTCAGGAATCCAAAGTCGAGTCCGGCATTGTATGTAGTGGTCTCTTCCCATTTCAGTTTTGGGTCGAATCCCAACGGACGAATCAGTTGAATAACCTGATTGCCAAACATATAATTGGCTCCCGACTCGCTGTACTGATAACGTGACAGGTAGGGGTAGTCATTGTCTGTAATGTTTTGTTGACCGGTAATACCGTAGCCCAGTCGTACTTTCAGGTCGCTGAGTGCCTGCACATCTTTCAGAAAATCTTCCTGATTGACTTTCCACGCCAGGGCAGCCGATGGGAATAGGCCCCATCTGTTCTCTTTGGCAAAACGTGAAGAACCGTCGTTACGCAGTGTGAAGGTCAGCAAATATTTGTCCATCAGCGTGTAGTTGAGTCGGCCGAAGAAGGAAACCAGGTAGCTCTCTGTCTTGTCTTCGATGCGTGGTTTGCGGTCGGTTCCGTCTATCCAGTGGTAGTCGTTCGACGACTCTCTGTAGAAATGTTGCCACGAGTATCCACCCATTACATCAAATCTGCTTCTGATGCTTTTCAGCTCTTTGGCATAGTTGAGGTAGAAGTCGAGCAGAGTGTTTCTCTTTTCCTGAGAATAGGGGTTAAATTCTCCCTTACCGGTCTTCACATCTCCCTGAGACCAGCTCATGGTCGAGTTGTCGGGGATCAATATAGATCCGTCGCTCTTCGAAAGGTCATAACCCAGGTTCAGGTTGGCACGCAGTTCGGGCAGGAAGTGCATCTTGTAGTCGAGTTGCAGGTTGCCAAGGCTTCTGTAAACAGTCGATTTATCCACTTTTTCTTCCAGCAAAGCTACCGGGTTTGCAATCGCGATGTCGATTGGTTTTCCGTTCGAGCCCAGCGAGATATAATATCTGTTTCCGTAGATGCTTGTTGAGTTCACCCGTTGTGTGGGGTCAAATTCGAGGGCTGCTCCCAGTGCGCCGGTATCGCCAAATCTGTTTTTGGCCATCATACCTTTGGCGTTGAGGTTTACTTTCAGGTGATCTTCAAAGAAGGTGGGGTTCAGCGCCAGACCTACGGTTCCGCGGTCCATGTTTGAAGTGCGCAAAATCCCGTTTTCTTTGGTATAACCGCCCGATACGCGATAGGGGATACCTCCGGCAACACCGGTAACGCTCAGGTTGTGGTCGGTGCTCAGTGCTGTACGCAGTATTTCATCCTGCCAGTTGGTGTTGCCCGGGCCTATCAGTTTGGCCTGAGACGAAGTAGCACCATATCTGTCTACCGTAAATTTGCGGTATTCACTACCGGTCATCACATCTATTGTTTTGATAGGTGTGCTCACCGCAAAGTTGCCGCTATACGACACTTTGGGCATAAGTGATGCGCCTTTGGTCATTACTCCTTTTTTGGTGGTGATCAGGATAACACCGTTCGAAGCACGCGATCCGTAAATAGCAGTAGCCGATGCATCTTTCAGTACCGAAAAGCTTTCGATGTCGTTGGGGTTGATGCTGCTCAGCGGATTGGCCATACCGGATATCGACTCGTTGTCTACCGGCACACCATCTATTACGATAAGCGGGTCGTTACTTGCTTTAAGCGACGATCCGCCGCGTATCCGTATTGTGGCTGCACTACCCGGTGCTCCACCGGCTGTGGTGATGTTCACACCGGCTGTTTTGCCGATCAGCAGGTCGGTGGCTGTTGTCACCATACCTTTGTTGATATCTTCGGCCTTGATGGCAAGTACCGATCCGGTGGCGTCATTCTTTTTCACCTGTCCGTAGCCGATTGCCACTACTTCGCCAAGTGTCACGCTCGACTCCTGCATCACGATGCGTCTCAGTTGCGGGCTATTGGCTGCAATATCCGTTTTTTGGTATCCTACATAGGTGATTTGCAGCATGGCGGCTTCGTTACCGACAGTGAGTGTAAACTTACCGTTAATATCACTTACGGTTCCGTTGGTAGTCCCTTTTTCAAGTATGGTCGCGCCGATAATCGGTTGATTATCTTTGTCAACCACCAGACCCTGAATGGCCTTTTTGCTCTGTGCCATCGTGCTTATGCTCATGCACAATATCAGTAGCATCGATAGCGTAAATCTGATTTTTTTCATGTTTGGTGTTGATTTAGTTGATTTTAAAGGTGCTTGTTAACTCTCTCTCTCTTGTTTTATATACCGGTTTAAATGTTTCTTGTTTATTCTGCTCACTCTTCGGTTTTGTCTGTTACAAAAACTACCGTCACAGAGGCTATCAGCAGACAGATGCCGGCCATCAGTATGGCATACATCGCGTCCGACCCAAACCAGTGTTTTACCATCGGGCCGTTGGCTATACTGCTGATTATCTGTGGTATGGTGATGAAGAAATTAAAAATGCCTATGTAAACACCCATTTTGGCTGCCGGTATCGAACTGGCCAGTATGGCGTAAGGCATTGATAGTATGCTTGCCCAGGCTATCCCTATTCCGATCATCGAAAAGATAAGGGTAAATGGCTCGCTGATGTAGTACATCGATATCAGTCCGGCTGCGCCGGCCAGCAGCGATATGGCGTGTGTTATCTTGCGGTTGGTGTGTCGGGCTATTACCGGCAGGGCAAGGGCAAACAACATGGCTACCAGGTTGTAAATGCCAAACAGTACACCCACCCAGTCGCCCGCTTTTTGGTAAGCTTCCGAGCCGGGATCGCTTGCTCCATACACGTGCAGCGCCACTGCGGGTGTGGTATATACCCACATCGAGAAGAGGGCAAACCACGAAAAAAACTGCACAATACCCAGTCGCAACATCGCCTGTGGCATTCCTGTTATATCTTTCAGTATGGTCGAAAGTCCCCCCTTTTTTTCCTCTTTCATGCTTTCGCCGGCGTGATAGCGGGCGTGCAGTTCGGGTGGATATTCTTTGGTGCGAAATATGGTCCAGCCCATCGTGGCCACCATGGCAAACGCACCGAAGTAAAACGAAATTGTCACATTCATCGGTATTTCGCCCTGTGGGGTATTGGCGCCTATCCCCATCCATTCCGATAGCATGTAGGGCAACCACGAGCCCACTACCGCACCTGCACCAATCAGAAATGTCTGAATAGAAAATCCCGTAGTCCGTTGTTTGTCGGGCAGCAGGTCGGCCACCAGTGCTCTGAAGGGTTCCATCGCGATGTTAAACGAAGCATTCATCAGTGTCAGCATGCCGGCACCTATCAGCAGCGGGGGCACTACCGCACTCAGTCCGCCCGAGTTGGGCATAAACACCAGCGCGATGGCTGCCAGCAGTGCGCCGGTCAATATGTAGGGCATACGTCTGCCCAGTCTTGTCCAGGTGTTGTCGGAGTAATGTCCGATAATCGGTTGTATCACCATGCCGGTCAGCGGAGCCACCACCCAAAACCACGACAGGTTTTCTATGTCGGCACCAAATGTCTGTAGTATCCGGCTTGCATTGGCATTTTGCAGGGCAAACCCGGCCTGAATTCCCAGAAACCCGAAACTCATGTTCCAGATTTGCCAGAAGGATAAATTGGGTTTTGCGTTCATGGTACGATTATTGGACTGTGTTAACTATCTGATCTTTCTCTCTCTTCTCACCGCTTATTTGCGGAAAACTATCAGGGCCGAGATGCCCTTTATATGTATCTTTCCGCCATCCAGTGTCTCTTTCCCTTCGGTGTCTATCCGGCCATCTGCCGCAGCTATTTGCCACTTTCCGGCAGGTATATCCACCGCTTGATCTGTTTTGTTGCCGTTGAATATCACCACAATCTCTTTCCACGCATCTCCGTTGGCATGGTTGTTCAGCGTAAATCCCACCACACAGGGTGTTGCCACGTTCATAAACCGCAGGTTGCGCTCTACATCCTCTGTGCGGGTCATCCGGAAGGCCGGATGTGCTTTGCGCAGTGCAATCAGTTGTCTGTAGTAGTCAAACAGACCGGCATATCTGCTTTTGTTATCCCAGTTTATCTGATTGATCGAGTCGGGCGACTCAAACGTATTGTGGATCCCTCTCTTCGATCTGAAAATCTCTTCGCCGGCGTATATAAACGGCACTCCCTGCGAGGTAAACACCATCGTTTGTGCCAGTTTATTCATCCGTATCAGTTCCTCTTCCGTTGTATTGGGGCCCGAGGCAAGGCGCAGTTTGTCATTCAGACAAAGGTCGTCGTGGCACGATACATAGTTTATCACCTCACCCGGATGATTGGCGTAGGGCGCTTTCGAGTAGTTCACCTTGTTGTAGTTCACACCGCTGTGCTTTGTTGCGCCAACGATACCAAACTTCACACTCTCTTCCAGTCCGCCCACGCCACACGCAAAACCGCCTTTTTTGGCATCATTCCAGCTACCCTTCACCGCATCGCGCAGGTCATCGCTGAACACTGCTATGCGCGGCAGTTGCAGCCCGTTTTTCTTCACCGCTCTCAGCTTTTCAGGCAGAGGCGAGTCGCCCGCACTCCAGCCTTCGCCATACACAAATATCATCGGACTTATCTCATCCAGTGCCCTGCGCACCTCTTTCATTGTTTCCACATCGTGTATTCCCATCAGGTCAAACCTGAATCCGTCAACATGATACTCTTCTGCCCAGTACTTCACCGACTCTACTATATACCGGCGCACCATGGCCCGTTCCGAAGCCGTTTCGTTGCCGCAGCCCGACGCATTCGAGTAGCGTCCGTCCGGCCATTGGCGGTAGAAGTATCCCGGCACAGTCAGCGTAAAAGCCGAACCATCCACCGTTTGCGTATGGTTATACACCACATCCAGTATCACCCGCATCCCGTTTTGGTGAATGCTTTTCACCATCTCTTTAAACTCTCTGATGCGCGCCACCGGATTGCCCGGGTCGGTCGAATAAGAGCCCTCAGGCACATTGTAGTTCGTCGGGTCGTATCCCCAGTTATATTTTTTCTCGTGCAGGCGCGCCTCATCTATCGATCCGTAGTCATACGACGGCAACAGGTGCAGATGCGTCACACCCAGTTCCCTCAGGTGGTCCAGTCCCGTACTTGCGCCCGCACTGTTCTTGGTTCCCTTTTCGGTCAGAGCCAGATATTTACCCTTATTCTTTATTCCCGACTGCTCATCCACCGAAAAATCACGGTGATGCATCTCATAAATCACAATATCCGTAAAGCTCTTCAGCACCGGCGAACGGTCATCAGCCCATCCCTCGGGGTCACTCTCATTCAGATCAACCACAGCCGCCCGTTTCCCGTTTATACCCACCGCTTTGGCACGTATACCCGCTGTTTCGGCCAGCCATTTGCCATCAGCTTTTATTCTGAAAGTATAAAATTTCCCCTTCAAATCTCCGTTCACATCCGCGCCCCACACGCCTCTTATTCCCCGTTTCATATCCACCACACGCTCAGCCGCGCCACCCTCGCCCGTTTTATAAATCAGCAATTGCGCCGCCACCGCCGTCGGAGCCCAAAGTCTGAACGCACTCGCCACCGGCGAATAAAACAACTCATCCTTCAGCTTTGCGTCATACGGATAAGTAGCATATACATCTTTGGCCGCACCGGCAGCCGTCATTGTAGCATTCATAATTATCAATAGTAGGGTTGAAACAAATACATTTTTCATAGTCATGGGTTTTCTCAAATAATCATTTTCCCGAATCCTCACACAAAGTTCGTCTCACAACGCCCCTTTATCAATCCAATTCCGACGAAATGCAGAATAAACAGGATGAATTTCACCAAGCTATCCACACACACTCTCTCTTTCTTAGGGCGTGCCCCTCTCCCACTCGGATCGGGCAAAAAAAACAAATAGTAAAGTTATCCTTTGAAGAAGGCTTCGATTTCTGCCCCTAATCGTTCGATTTCGGGGTAGCCGGTGAAGATGAGCTCTTTTTTGAGCTCGCGGCCAAAGGGGATAGTATTATCGTAGAGTTGGCCGATGGCCTCTCTGCTGGTGGTGAGTTTTGATTTTTGCAGAGAGAGGATTTTGTGATTTACCACGTTGCCTATGTCTTCGAGAAGGTTGAAGAGATTGTGACCGCGCACGAAGAGGTATGCGTTGTGGGGCATGACACCCAACGATTGAAACCAGGCCTTTTCGGCGGCGATGTCTGTATCGGGATGTTCGGCGGTAAGGCGCGAGAGCTTTTCGGTACAGCGGCGGCTGAGCTCGTCGATAACGGCGCGGCCGTTGTGGTCTGTGTCGTATCCCGGCGCAACCTGCTGTAGTTGAATGATTTGCTTAAACGCCTCTTTACTAAACAGATCGGACTGACCACTCCGCATAAAATGAAGGTGCCAGATAAAGAGCTCGTAAAGCGCATTGGAATACGAGATAAGAAAAGCCCCGAAATCGAAAACGGTATTGGGAAAACCGGTGCACTTCTGCGGGATGTCATTGAGCCGGTTGGCGAAGCAAAGATGATTTTCGATGGAATAGGTATAGGTCTGAAAGATGTACCCGTTTTGCCGGATTTCTGCCTCCTGCAACAGGTAGCGGTAGTCGCTGTCGATGCAGATAAAGAAGCGGCGGCTGAGGAAGTTTTTGTATTTCAGGCATTGAGCAGAGCCGGTGGTTTTGTTGCCGTAAGGCGAATTTGAGGCCCAGATAAAATTGATTTTCTTACCGGGGGCGAAATGGGAAAAACATTTTCGCCAAAAGAGCGCATCGTCGTAGGCCTCCACATGCACCGAGGCGTGGCAGTGCAAGAGGTAGGTGGCATTGGCGTAGTAAATGGCCAGAGACTCGTAGTGCTTACTTTGGGAAATGTATGGTTTCATAGGCTAATCGACAAACAATTTATCCATAAAGACCAGTTTATCGCTCCAACCCTGACCAAAAATGCTTGGCGAATGAGTGGCGATGATGAGCTGACAGTTGGGGTTGAGCTGCTGAATAGTTTGGATAAGATCTTCCTGCCAGCCAAGATGCAGGGATATTTCAGGCTCGTCCATGACTATGACGGACGGCTTTTGATCCATAAGAAACACCCTGAAAAGAATGAGCAGCAGTTGCTTCTCTCCGGCCGAAAGTTTTTCGAGTTCGATAGTCTCGAAGTCGGAATGAAAAACAATACGGTTTGTATTATAATCAATGGCAATAGTCTTGCCCGTATTTTTGAAAAGGTCATCTATCAGGCTGAAAAAGAGTGCAATCTGATTGTTGATCTTCTCTTTTATCTCGTTGGAATGAGTGGCGCGCAGACGATATTCGGTAAATGAATTTGTGCCTTTGCCCACGTCGAGAATAATCTTTTTCAGCTCGTTGACGAGCGGACTATCGATTAGACCCCAACCTTTCCGGTCGGGAACAGCCATATCGAAAGTGCTGATATATTGATAGTTGGTCAAATGTTCACCGGCATAACCAACGCCTGCTGTTATTTTCTTCTTTTTGGCCGAAATGGTCTCAATACCGTGCCAGTTGCTCACATTTTCTATCCGCGCGCTATCGAACCGGATATCTGCAATGCTCTTTTCGTCGCAGGAAATAGCCGCGTAAATAATCTTCAACAAAGTCGATTTTGCGCTACCATTGATGCCGACCAGAATATTGACATCGGGGTGAAGGTCGTCCCACACAATATTGTACTTACCCCACAGGTTCTTTACTTCCACTCGTTTGATATAATTTAAGGCCATGGCAAAGAGGATTTGTTTTTGCAAAGATATTTAAATTCCCGGTTTAAAGGTCAAAATCATTGGTTTTTAGCATTGGGAACAGGATACGAAAAAGGGGCAGCCCGGAATAATCTGAGCTGCCCCCTGTTTGTCAGGCTAAAACCGTTTATTTATCCATGGAAAAACTATCGCTGCATCATCATTTGCATAATGCCACCACCATTTTTGACCTGCGTAAAGCCAAACTGCATAAGGATACGTTGTCCGTATGCCGAGCGGGCTCCCGAAGCACAATAGAGCGTAATGTCGCGCGATTTGTCGCCCAGTTCGCTCACGCGGTTTGGCAATTCGTCGAGCGGAATATTTACCGCACCCGGATAGGCACCACCTGCAAACTCCTGCGGCGTGCGCACATCCACAATGAGCGGGGTGTTTGGTGCCGGTTCAGACTTCTGAACAGGGCGTTGCGCCAGCATATTGGCAATACCGCCACCGTTGGTCAGTTTCGCAAAACCGAGCTGCGCCAGTAGCTTTTGCGCATAGGCAGAGCGTGCCCCCGAAGCACAATAGAGCGTGATATCGCGCGATTTATCGCCCAGTTCGGCAATTCGTTTGGGCAGATCGTCGAGCGGAATATTTACTGCTCCCGGGTAAGCTCCGGTACGGAACTCCTCGGGTGTGCGCACATCCACAATGAGGGGCGAATGGTCGTCGGCCGCTTTTTCCACCGGTTTCTCTTCGGTTTTCTCAGTCTCTTCGGTGAGCGATTTGGCCACCACGGGCAATAGGTCAATGGAAATATTTTTGAAACCCACAGCGCGGGCATGTCTTTGCAGTGAAGTATGGCCACCCGAAATGTTGATGACCTCGCTGACACCGGCACCCAAAAGTGTGCGCAGCGCCTGATGGCCTTTTTTACCCGTTTCGTCGTACACGATAATGAGGCGGTCGGTCGGTATCTGATTGGATTGACGCGACAACATCTCCAACGGAAGGTGCAATGCCCCCGCGATGTGCGATTTGCGGAACGCGAAAATATCGCGCACATCCACAAACAGCGGATTTTTGCCGGCAACGAAAGCGTCGAGCTCAGAAGCAGTGACAGAGGGACTGAAACCTGACATGCGGTTTTCGGCCGTGTAAGCCGCCATGTTGATGGCATCGTTGGCCGTTCCGATAGGTGGCGAATAGGCCAGGTCGAGATCGGCCAGATCGTCGAGAGTCAGCTTAGCCGCGGCGGCTGTGGCAATGACATCGAGACGCTTATCGGCACCTTTGTAGCCGGCTGTCTGCCCACCCAATACGACACCCGTTTGGCGGTCGTACACCAGAAAGACAGTCACCGTTTCGGCACCCGGATAGTATGAAGTATGGTGCTCTTTGTGCACCACTACGGCATCGGCATCGATACCCGCGGCGCGGGCCTGTTTGAGCGACAAACCGGTGGTACCGGCCACGGCTTCGAATACCCGAACCACAGATGTGCCGAGTGCACCTTTGTATTTGTGATTTCCGCCAAGCGCGTTTTCGGCCGCTATACGTCCCTGACGATTGGCCGGACCTGCCAGCGGAATACGTACTTTTTTACCATTTACACGATGCTCGATCTCCACCATATCGCCTGCGGCAAAAATATCCGGATCGTTGGTCTGCAAACGCTCATCCACCAACAGGCCACCGGCTTCGCCCAGAGTGAGCCCGGCCTCTTTGGCCAGTTGCAACGTGGGTCGCACCCCGATAGAGAGCAGCACCATTTCGGCATCGAGCACCTTGCCGTTGTCGAGACGAACGCTGTCTGCCAGAATTTCGGTAACACCGGCTCCGGTATGAATACCAACCCCGTACGAAAGCATCTCAGTCTCGATCAGGCCGGCAGTTTCGGCCTCCATTATGGCCATTACGTGTGGCATCATCTCCACCACATTCACCTGAAGGCCGCGTTTGACGAGTGCCTCCACCATTTCGAGTCCGATAAAGCCACCGCCCACCACGACAGCAGTTTTGGGTTTGTTTTGGTCGATGTGACGGGCTATTTTATCCATATCCTCCAAAGTCCAGAGCGTAAACACATGATCGTGAGACGCGCCGGGCAAATCGGGCGTAATTGGTCGTCCGCCCTGAGCTAAAATCAGTTTGGTATAATCGAATGTTCTCTTTTCGCCGCTGCGGGTATCCACCGCCTCTACCTGATGCGCATCGCGCAGTATGGCCGTAACGGCAGTGTGGGTAAACACATCCACATTGTATTGCTCCTTAAAGCTTTCGGGACTTTGCAAAATCAGTTTCGAACGGCTTTTGATATCGCCTCCTATATAATAAGGCAGGCCACAATTGGCAAACGAGATATCGGGACCGGCCTCGAGCATAGTGATTTGCGCGTCAGGCGAAATGCGGCGTACTTTGGCTGCGGCGGTTGCTCCTGCGGCAACTCCTCCCACAATAACGATCTTTTCCATAGGCTGTTTTATTGCTCTTATTTTGTTGTTATTATTTTATAATACAAAGGTACGAAAACTATTTTGAATTACAATAGTATCACTATTTAAATTATTATAATCTCACTACTTTAATTAATAATTCATAATGCATAGTCTTCAATTCATAATGCATAATTGGGGGGTATGAATTATGAATTGTGCATTATGCATTATGAATTACTTAGATTTCTTTCGAAATAGAGATAGCTGCAATAGTACCATCGGCCACGGCGGTGGTAATTTGCCTGAATTTTTTGCTCACAATATCGCCAATGGCATAAACATCGGGCAAATCGGTGCGCATCTCGTCGTCGGTGAGAATGTAGCCCCAATCGTCGGAAGCAGGCAGCAAAGAGCCAAACGCCTCCACATTGGGGCGCAGACCGATAAAGACAAACACGCCATCGGTAATCAGTTTCTCGGTTTCGCCCGATTTTACATTTTCGATGTTTGTTTCCATTTGATCTCCCACCCTGACGAAGCCTTTCGGCCTGTGGCCAAACAACACCCCGATTTTAGGATGTGCAAGCGCCTGACTGACAGCCTCCTCATTGGCACGGAACTTTTCGGAACGGTGAACAATGGTCACCTTTTTGGCAAAACGGGTGATAAAAAGCGCCTCTTCGACAGCCGAGTTTCCACCCCCGATAACCGCCACATCCTTATCGACAAAATATTTGGCATCGCAGGTGGCGCAATAAGACAACCCCTTGCCCTTGTACTCCTTTTCGCCGGGAATATTCATCGGATTGGGCGAGGTGCCGGTAGCTATGATTATTTTTTTAGCCCGAATGGTATCGAGTCCGTCAATAACAATCTCTTTTTTAAGCAAATCGACCGATGTTATATCCACCGCAACCTTAAAATCGATACCGGTCTGCTTGGCCTGCTCACTCATAAAATGGGCCAACATAAAACCCGGCTGTGGTTTTTCGAAGCCCGGATAATTCGATATTTGATGCGTAATGCCCATGTATCCGCCCGGCAGTGCAGGGTCTATCAGCACGGTATTTATCTTGGCCTGACCGAGGTAGATGGCCGCCGTCAGTCCGGCAGGACCACCCCCGAGAATGGCCACATCGTAGTCGCAAACCGTGGGCTTCTGCTTCGCTTTTACGACAGCAACCTCCTCCGGTGTAAGCATCGCATCGAGCCGGGCAGAGATCTCCGACTTGCGAATGCCTCCGCTGATGGGCTCTGTGGTCTGTACGCCATTGTCGAAAAACAGCAGCGTAGGCGACGACTTCACGCCCAACTGCTCGGCCAAAGCGCGGTTTTCCTGACGAAATATTTTGTAAAAGCTGATTTTATCGCCATACAATCCGGCCATTGCCTCAAACTTAGGGGCCAATGCCTCGCACGGCGGACACTCTGTGGAATAAAAGTCGACCACCACCTTGCCGCCACGCAACACTTTCTCTTCGAAGAGGGAAGAATTTATCTCAGTCATTTTAAATGATATTTAAATGAAATGTTTTCAACACAAAAAATCAGAAACCGAAATAGGCAGCACCAAGTCCCAACAACTCCCGCACGGGGCGGCAATCGGGCGAATTGACCTGTCCGTTTTTGTTTTTAGCCACAGAGGCACAACCGCCTCCGCAGGCCAAAGCGAGCGAACAGGCACGGCAGGCTTCGATGGTGGTAACATCGCGGTTTTGCCACTCTTCGATGGCCGGTTCGTTTTTGGTAACTACCGGATAAAAGGTGCCGAGCTCCTCCCCTTTTTTGCCCACAGTGGCGGTACAGGAATAGATGGTGCCGGTGAAATCGAAAGCCCATTCGGTTTTGCAGGCCGGACAAGAGTCGAAAAGCGGCGTGGGCAAGGCTTCGTTTTCAGAAATATATTTTGCAATGGAAAAAGCAGGTTTGTAGAACCGGGCAATGTGAGGATGTAGTTTCAACAGTTCGTACATTTTCTCGTAAAGTGTAGCCCGGGTAAAAAGCCTGTCGGGTGTGCTGTTGCAGTGGTGCAACTCGTAGTTGCGGCCAATTTGCGTTTTGAAAACGGACGAGTCTGTCCAACCTTTGTCTATGGCAAACTGAGCTAATGCGGGCAAATTATCGAGATTATCTTTGTCGGCCACCATGCGCAGATTGATAGAAATGCCTTCGCGCAAAGCGGCATCGATGCCCTCCACTATGCGACCAAAAGTAGGCTGTTTTCCCTTCATATAGCGGCGGCTGTCGTGCACCTGTTCTGTGCCGTCGAGTGTCACCTGCACTTCACGCACAGAGGCAGTTTTGAGCAGGTCGATGTACGAAAGCAGCGTAAAACCGTTGGTCACAAAGGCCAAATCGAGACGGGCTTCGTTGGCACGCTGAATAAAATGGGTCAACAACCGGCGGTTATTCTCGCCCGGCAGAAGCGGCTCGCCTCCAAACACGGTGATGTATTTGCGCTGACCGCAAAACTCGCGCCCGATGTAGTCGAAAAAAGCGTCGATAACCTCTGTGGTAAGCTGCTGCTTCACCGGATTGTAGCCCTCCTGATAGCAGTAGGAACAGGCAAAATTGCAGGAATAATCGGGGACGAAAAAGAGCTGAATTTCGTCCTTTTCGCGTTGTTCGGCAAAATCGAGATAGGCAAGATTAAACGCCTTCTTCTCGCGGGCTTCGTCGGTGAGATAACCACGTTGGGCAAATTCGCCGGTGGGGTCAATGCCCATGGCGAGTAGTTTTTTCTCGTTGGCCGAAATGATATCGGCACTGCCGGAAAGGGGATTGACAATGAAAAACTGATCAGAGTCCTTTACGGGCGATATGATATTGTGCTTTGATTGCGCCATTTTTCTGAATTTAGATGTTCTGAAAAAAATGGGCTGCCGCCGATGTGACCGGCAGCAACCCCTTCCCACACCGTTGCTTAGTCGTGACAACCGGCAACGATACCCGAAACCTTGGCACAGCATTGTGCCTGTTTCACGGTTTGAGCAGAGCTGCACGAGCAGGTGCTCTTTTTCACTACACTTTTCATAATCGATTGTTTTATAGATGAATAATTGGGAATACGAAATAATAGACTCAGACACAACTGTAATCAACCGGTTTGCGCGCTGCAATGGTGAAACTTGCCACCTCGGCACGGCCTTTGGGATATGGGGCAGACTCTTCGAGAATGCGGATATCGACAAACCCGGCCGTGTGAAGCATCTCCATATATTCGGGTTTGGTGACAGAGCCGGCCCAACATTCGGCCACGGCTTCGGGATTGTTCCGGTCTTCGTCGGCAATGGGCTTCACTGCGTAAATATCGCTGACCACAAAACGCCCCTCCTCTTTGAGAATGCGGTAAATTTGGTTCCACACCGCCTGCTTATTGGTGCTGTGGTTGATGGTGCAGTTTGAAATCACCAAATCGACCGTCTCCTTCTGCAAAGGCAAATGTTCCAACTCTGCTTTGAGGATGGTGGCGTTGGCTATATCGAGTTTTTGGATATTTAGTTTTGCTTTGGCTATCATTCCGTCGGAAATATCGACACCGTATGCGTGGCCGGTAGTGCCGACAGCTTCGGCAAGACGAATGACGTCGTTTCCGCGTCCGCTGCCCAAATCGACACAAACCTCGCCCGGCATCGGGTGGGCGTGGTGGATGGCTCCTCCGCAAGAGAGGCAACAGGCAGACTCGCTCAGTTCACTGTATCGGGTATTTATAGCATCTGTGGTCATGGTATCCGTTATTTCATGGTTAATATTAATCCCATCAGCGCACCGTAGAGGGTGGCTGAATATTTGTTTGAGGTGATGGGGCAAGCGCCTGATGCACAACCCACAAACCGGTAGTAGAGATATCCCAACGCGCCACCGATAACTACACCGGCTATTACTTTGAGAATGTGTGACGATACGATTGCTTCCATACACTTTTCAGATTGTAAAATTAGTGATTAATTTGAATTTGTTGCAAAAGTAATGAAACTATTTTGAATTACAATAGCATCACTAATTAAATTATTATAATCACACTGTTATTTTTTTATTATCTTTGCAGAGAATTTCTACTGCGAGCTATTTTTGATTAAAAATTGGGTGTTTCTTTTGCAGAAAGGAGGTGTACCCCGACTAATCAGACCGCAGGTAGTGATGAGGCAAACCTTATTCGGTTTATTTAAATAGAAAAAGAATTATGTTTCTGAAAAAAGAGTTATCGCCCGAAATGGCAGAAGAGCTTTTT
>CAZHNZ010000037.1:0-33350 GCA_964534355.1 uncultured Parabacteroides sp. | reverse complement strand
CTCTGACAGAGGAGTTGATGAATTCAAAATTCGGGGATATCGAAAATCCGATGCTGGTATCGGTTCGCTCCGGTGCCCGTGCTTCTATGCCGGGTATGATGGATACAATCCTTAATTTGGGTTTGAATGATAAAGTGGTGGAAGGAATCACCCGTAAAACAGGAAATGCCCGTTTTGCGTGGGACTCTTACCGTCGTTTTGTGCAGATGTACGGCGATGTTGTGTTGGGCATGAAACCGGTCAACAAAAACGATATTGATCCGTTTGAAGAAATCATCGAACATTTAAAAGAAGAAAAAGGAGTAGAGCTCGACAATCAACTCTCCGTGGATGATTTGAAAGAGCTGGTTGCCCGCTTCAAAGCAGCTGTGTTGAAACAAACCGGACACGATTTCCCGGAATCGGCTTACGAGCAGCTCTGGGGTGCTATCTGTTCTGTATTCGACTCGTGGATGAATGATCGCGCCATTCTGTACCGCAAAATGGAGGGAATTCCTGCCGAGTGGGGTACTGCTGTCAATGTTCAGGCCATGGTGTTTGGAAACATGGGCGAGACATCGGCTACCGGTGTTTGCTTCAGTCGCGATGCTGCTACCGGTGAAGATCAGTTTGTGGGCGAATACCTGATTAATGCACAGGGAGAAGATGTGGTGGCCGGTATTCGTACGCCACAGCAAATCACTAAAATAGGTTCGCAACGCTGGGCCGTACTGGCTGGTGTTTCTGAAACAGAACGCGTTGAGAAATATCCATCTATGGAAGAAGCAATGCCGGAGATTTATCTCGAACTGGATGCTATTCAGACTAAACTGGAGAATCACTACAAAGATATGCAGGATATGGAGTTTACTGTTCAGGAAGGTAAGCTGTGGTTCCTGCAAACGCGCAACGGAAAACGTACCGGTGCTGCGATGGTGAAAATTGCCATGGATATGTATCATCAGGGTTTGATTGACGAAAAAGCGGCTATTCTTCGTATAGAACCCAATAAACTGGATGAATTGCTTCACCCGATTTTTGATAAAACAGCCCTTAAAGAGGCCAAATTGATCGCCAAAGGTCTTGCCGCTTCTCCGGGTGCTGCTTCGGGCCGTATTGTATTCAATGCAGATGATGCAGCCGACTGGGCAAGTCATGGCGAGAAAGTAATCATGGTGCGTGTGGAAACTTCACCTGAAGATTTGGCCGGTATGGCTGCTGCTCAGGGTATTCTGACTGCCCGAGGAGGAATGACCTCTCACGCTGCTGTTGTGGCGCGTGGTATGGGTAAATGTTGTGTTTCGGGTGCCGGTGCTTTGAAAATAGACTATGCAGCCAAAGTAATGGAAGTGGATGGATTGACTCTGAAAGAGGGGGATTACATCTCGCTGAATGGTTCTACCGGAGATATTTTCCTGGGTAAAGTAGGTACCTCAGAAGCCGAACTGGACGCTGATTTTGCCGAAATCATGGCTCTTTCAGATAAACATACCCGCATGCAGGTGCGCACCAATGCTGATACACCGCATGATGCCCGTGTAGCCCGCAAATTTGGTGCAACCGGCATTGGTTTGTGTCGTACTGAGCACATGTTCTTCGAAGGTGAAAAAATCAAAGCTATGCGCGAAATGATTCTTTCGGAAACCATCGAAGGTCGTCGCAATGCTTTAGCTAAAATATTGCCTTATCAGCAAGAGGATTTCGAAGGAATATTCGAAGCCATGGCCGGATGTCCGGTTACTGTTCGTCTGCTCGATCCTCCTTTGCATGAGTTTGTACCTCACGATGAAAAGGGACAACAGGAGATGGCTGAGGCTATGGGCGTGTCTATCAAGGTTATCAAACAACGTGTTGATTCGTTACACGAACAGAATCCGATGTTGGGTCACCGTGGTTGTCGTTTAGGAAATACTTACCCCGAAATCACAGAGATGCAAACCCGCGCTATATTAGGTGCAGCTTTGGCATTAAAAGCGAAGGGTATTAAGGCTATTCCCGAAATTATGGTTCCTTTGGTGGGTATCAAACATGAGTTCAACGAACAGGATACCATTATCCGTGAAACGGCAGCCAAATTGTTTGCCGAGAAGGGCGATAGCATTGAGTTTAAAGTTGGAACAATGATAGAGATCCCCCGTGCAGCGCTGACGGCAGACAGAATTGCTGAAAAAGCTGAGTTCTTCTCTTTCGGAACCAATGACCTGACTCAGATGACCTTTGGATATTCCCGCGATGATATTGCTTCATTCCTGCCTATCTATCTGGATAAGAAGATTTTGAAAGTGGATCCGTTCCAGGTTCTGGATCAAAACGGTGTGGGTCAGCTGGTGGAAATTGCCACACAAAAAGGTCGTTCTGTTCGTCCGGATCTGAAAGTGGGTATATGCGGTGAGCACGGAGGTGAGCCTTCGTCTGTTGAGTTCTGTCACCGTACCGGACTTAACTATGTATCCTGCTCTCCGTTCCGTGTGCCTATTGCACGACTGGCAGCAGCTCAGGCAGCTATCAAAGAGAAGAAATAGATTTTTAGCAGAATAATCAAGTATTAGAATCTCCTTATTCAGCCAAACCGGTTTGGATAAGGAGATTTTTCCATATTTAAATCCTGTTTAATGCCAAATGTTGAAACTGGTGTCGAAACAATTTATTACATATTCATATGGAGATACAAACACGAAAATCAAATATTGAGCTGATGCGGGTGGTGTTGATGTGTATGATTATTGCGCATCATTTGATTGTGCACGGACTCGGTCTCAGAGGTGTGTATGATAATTCGTATTGTGTTGATAATCTGACTATACCATCGCTATTTGTAAATAGTTTTCTAATAGCTTCGGTCAATGCTTTTGTGTTTGCTTCGGGCTATTTTAGTATTCGTTTCAGGCCTGAAAAGCTGGTTTCACTTGTGCTTCAGACGCTGTTTTATTCATTAGGAATCTATCTGGTTTTTGCAGCTGCCGGCGTTATTTCGTTCGACCTGCGTGGGTTGGTGCGGGCACTTGTTCCCATTACCCGGGGTGAGTGGTGGTTTCTGGTCTCTTATCTGGGTTTGTATGTTGTATCTCCGTTTCTGAATGATGGCTTTAGCCGGATGACACAAAAAGAGGCGCGTCTGTTGATTATTTTGCTGCTGTTATTCGATTGTGTGTGGGGATTTCCCTTTGGCTCATTTTCTGAGTTTGGTCACTCTGTTTTTCATTTTATAACGCTCTACCTCTTAGCCGGTTATTTTCGGACCTATTACCTGACACTCCGGTTTGCCGGTTCTCTGTTTGTTTTCTCTTCCTTCCTGTTGTTTCTGTTATCATTGGGGTTGTTGTACACCGGCCATGTGATGTGGATAGGTAAATTGTTTTCGATAAACAATCCTCTGGCGGTGTTGGCTGCCGTGGCGCTGTTTCATCTTTTTTTACGATTATCAATATCCAATTTGCTGATAAACAGGGCAGGGGCGACCGTGTTGGGCGTCTATCTGATACACGATCACCCTTTGGTGCGTGAGTGGCTGGTTGCTGTGGTTGCGCATCTGCGACAAAGCTATTCCACCACCGTTTTTCTCATTTGTTTACTTCTGCTGATTCCTCTGATTTTTGTTTCATCGGCCATTGTCGAAGTGGTTCGCATTCGTCTGTTTATTCCTTTTTCAGAATACGTTCGACGGCTAACTTCGAACTGATTATTCCCATGGGAAGACCGGTACCGGGTACCGTAGATGCGCCGACATAGAACAGATTGGTAAACTCCTCGTCGAAATTTTTCGGACGCAATGCCCCAATCTGCATCATGCTATGCGATAGGCCTAATCCGCTGCCCCGGTGCAGGTTAAACTGATCCTGCCAGTCGATGGGGGTGTAAATGGTTTTGGTTACAATGGAAGATGCAATATCCGTACCTATTCGTTTCGAAAAGTCTTCGATGATGCTGTCCACTATCGCATCGCGATCGCTCCAGTCGGGTTTAAACCGCAAATCGGGCACAGGGCAGACAAAAAAGAGACTTTCGCAACCCTCTGGCGCACAGTCCGGATTCGATTTTGAGAGCACATTCACGTAGTAATAGGGCTTTTGGATGGTACCCGGATTCTGAAAAACCTTGTTGGCATACTCCCTGAAATTGTCTCCCAGGTAATAGTTGTGGTGCTCTACGTGAGGTAGTTTCTTGTTGATGCCCAGATAGATAGTCAGTGGTCCCATGGTCCACTCTTTTTTGTCGAGCCGGGCCTCTGAGTATTTGCGTCTGCGCAGTACTTTTCCCCTGAAAACAGCTGCGTCGGCATTGGCTACATAGTAATCGGCTTTCCATTCGCGAATCTCTTTGTCTACAAACGCAACAATCTTTCCGTTTTGCTGCTTAAAATCCACAATTTCAGTATTGTAGATTATTTCTCCTCCAGCTTTTTTCAACTCAGAGACAAGTCCTTCCACTATTTTGTACATACCACCCTCTACATTGAAGTAGCCGTCGTGGCGAAATTCGGTGTAGGATAGCAGCGTATAAATGGCAGATGTGTCGAAGGGTGTGCGTCCCAGAAAGAAGGCCACCAGCGAAACTATTTCGCGGGCTATCTCAGAGTCGAAATAGCGCGAAACCTGCTGCCAGAAGTTGCGGGTAAGCACGGGCAAATGCACCGGATTCACCTGCATCAGTGTTTTTATGTATTCGGGTAGTGAATCTACATTTTGCTTGATTACCAAATCGACTGTGTCGTGAAACAGTTGCCCGCCTTTATCGAGATAGCGGTTCATCTTTTGCTCAAAACCGGGTTCGATATCTTCGAACTGCTTTGCCAGTTTTTTGATGTCGCGGTAGAGGTAATAGACCTTGTCGCTGTGGCTGAAACTCACTGTATATAAGGGATCCAGTGGATAATACCGGAAGGGAAGAGCAATGCCGCAATCTTTCGCCAGCTCCTCAAACTCATACGACATACTGAAAAAACTTGGCCCTGTGTCGAAGGTAAAACCCTCTTTCTTCAACTGATTTAACCGACCACCGGCCTGACTGTTTTTCTCAATTATTGTGACTTTAAAGCCACGTTTAACAAGCCGCAGGGCAGTCGCCAGGCCTCCAATTCCGGAACCAATGATTAATACTGATTTTTTCATACTGTTCAACTCTTAATTTTTTGTAGTAAACCGGGATATAACTTATTTTTGACCCAATCGAAGTGGGGCTCAATACGAAGAATGGTTTCGTAGGTCGATTTAGCTGAATTCAGATCGCCCAATTCCGTGTAGGTCATGCCAATACTCACCAGCAGACTTAGGTAGTTCCAGTCTGCTACTGTACTTTTCTTCTGATTCTCCATCAATGCTTTCGCTTTCAGGTAATAACGCAGCGCCTCTTTTTTTGATCCGCCAAATGCAGCCGGCATAAAATAGAGCGAGTTCCCCTCCTGAATGTATCCGTATGGATTGGCCGGATTGCTTTTGATGGC
Source organism: uncultured Parabacteroides sp. (assembly GCA_964534355.1). Lineage (GTDB taxonomy): Bacteria > Bacteroidota > Bacteroidia > Bacteroidales > UBA7332 > CAXXIC01. The sequence goes on along the minus strand of CAZHNZ010000037.1, from coordinate 27,931 downwards.
CATTTGCATATACTTTTTGCTTTTGGGTCCGAGGATAGGGGCTTTCCAAACACTTAACCCAATTTTGTATCCGTAAAGAGCCGATTTATAGGCATATACCATCGATAGATTATAGGCCGATTTTTCCAGAATTTCTATGTTATTGTCAGCTTGATCAATGTATTTCTCAGCCTCGTCTTTTCGTTTATTGCCCATACACCAGGCAATGTATCCGTATTGAAAGTTCAAAAGGTCAAGCCGTTCGGCCTCTTTGGATTGAGGTTGAGCATTCAGTTTGTCAATAATTCCTTTCCATCTCTCCATGCGGTTTGATATATATGCCTGATATATCTCTGAACGGTTGTCGGCAAACAGACCGGGATGACAAATAAATAGAAACAGAATTAGTGGAATTACCCAATATTTCGATCTTTCCATACACTCTTTTTGTTGAATTTGTAAATTAATGATAGAGTAATAATCCATTCTAAAACAGCTATTTGAACAGGAAATAAAATCAGGTTCTCTTTGGTGGACTGTTCACTACCTAAGCTTGTGAGCCATCTGACCAGAATCATCAGTATCAGATAAATCCACATCAGCATTTGCCCCAAAATAAAACCGATAATTAGAAATCCGAAAGCCTGAAACAGTCCAAACATCACAGTCAGCAGATAAGAATGTCCGAAAAAAGCATCCACATTTTTGGAAAAACCGCTGATGGCCTCCGGTAGATTTTTATACATACGGCAGCGGATTCTTTCATCTCCTGTCAGACAGGCTATTCGAATGCCGTTTCTTTTCAGCAGACGGGCAGATGCAATATCTTCTACTTTGTTGGTCCGTAGTGTTTCATGAGGCTTCATTCTCCTGTACACATCTGCCTGATAGAGCATAAATTGGCCGTTGGCAGCTGAGTGTGCAGCGAAAAACGATTTTCGCACCCATACCAGTGGCAGCATCGACAGCAAAATGTAATTCATCAGCGGCACACTGCATTTTTCGCCTTTGCTCACCATTATTTGTTTGGGAAAAACAGAGAGTAAACCGAGTCTATGCTGTTTCATCCGGGCTATAGCCTGTGAAATTGCATCTCCGCATATCCGCACATCTGCATCGAGAAACAGAAAATAGTCGCCCTTTGCCTCCTGTGCCAACCGGTAGCAAGCTCTGTTTTTGCCCAGCCAGCCGTTGGGAAGCTCATCTCCGGCTATCAATTTTACCCGACTATCGAGTTCATGGAATTGTTTTACAATCTGTTTAGTACCATCTGTCGATTGGTCGTCATACACCAGAATTTCGCCATCGAAATCGTTCAGATTCAATAAATCATTTAGCAATACCGGTAAATTCGCCTCCTCATTTCTTGCCGGAATAAGCACAGAGACTGACGGAATCCCTAAAATTGATTCCCGTTGTAGCTTTTCCGGAGACAAGCTATTTATCAGCGCATTACAGCACTGAAACAGAGCTACAGAAAAGACAAACCAGGCCAGATATTCCATTATTGATGTCTGTTTTCTTTGATTTCTGACAATACTTCTTTGTAAAACAGGTTATAATCCTCCTCCCATGTTGTTTTTGCGAAGGAAGTGGGTTTATACTCTTTGTATCGGGTGTAGAGTGTCGGTTTTTTGTTCGACAGATAATCTATTGTATTGGCAACAAATAGAATATCAATTTGCGGGTAGAGCTTTTCTGCGATACGTACTATTCCTTTTTCAAACACAAATCGGTCGTTGTAGAGGCTCTCAATCCGTCCCTGCGGAAATATGAGTACCGAGTTTTTACCGTCGGTAAGCAGTTCTGTGGCATATGCAATTGATTCCAAAATCTTTCCCGAACCCTTATCCACCGAAAAACCGCCTGAATGAGCAAAAAAAGGATATTTCTTCAACTCTCTTTCGAGCATCATAAAGTGCATTTTCTTCCTCAGAATCAGATTGTTGAAGTGTAAAATCCAGAATCCGTCCCACCAGCTCACGTGATTGGCCACAATCAGCACCGGCCTGCTTCCGGCGATGTAGCTACCAGAATGCACCAACCGGTCGAAATTCTTTCTAAGAATGTATGAAGTATAGTATTTGACCAGCGGATAGATGACAGGGTGATGATTCGATTTTATCATACCACTCAATGAATTAGCATGGCAATGATCAAAAAGAAGAGAAACTGAAAAATGAATAGCAGTGGCGCAATTGGATTGTTTATTTTTACGTCCGCCTTGTGAAGTATGGTCTGAAAAATATAGGCAATTACAAACCAGGCCACATAATTCTGTGCCGGCACTTTTCCCTGTTGCCAGTGCCACATGTCGAGCAGCGGCGCGCAAGCTTCCAGCGCGATATCGAAAACCACCATGGTGAGTGCCGCAGCACCTACTTTCAATCCTGTATTCCAGTTAGCCGACTCAAACAGCGATGCACTCATGTAGGTTAACAGCAGCCAGTTGAGTCCAATAATCAGCGGCGTTTCGGCTATTTTAAGTCCCAGCGATTCACCGTAGCGGTATTGCCCGAAAATGGCGCCGGTTTGCACACCCACCACCTCAATAGCAAAACCACCCAGCGCAATAAGTGCAAAAACAATCAAACTTCGTTTTGTGATTTTCTCGCGCACAAAGAGCATCAGCAGCAGCGCATTGGTTATCATACCCAAAAACGTAGCCTGTGTCGCCATAGCCCTCGTCTGAGGGTCAGTCACAGTCACTATCCCCATGAAGTAAAAGAAAATCAGCACAACGCACGACGAAATCAGTACCTTGTTTTTTTCAATAAAAAGAGCAGAATAACTTTTACGCATGACCTTTGGTTTTATCGGTTACACATCATTTCATACACCCGCTCAAAAATCAGTCTGAACCAAACCGTGTAATTTTCGGGATGTTTGTTCACGTCATTTTTCAAATCCGGATAGGCAATGTATTTGTATTCAGCCACTTCGTCGGGATTAATACGCGGCACATTATCCGTTTTGCCCCAAAAAACGCGGTCGTATTCATGTTCTGTCAGTTCATTATCCAGAGGCTCTTTGTAGATAAATCCAAATAGTTCTTCCAGAGCGTCGCAATCCATTCCCATTTCCTGTTGCAAACGTCGTTTGGCGCTTGCCTCACTGCTTTCGTCGGGGTAGGGGTGTGTGCAGCAACTGTTTGTCCAAAGCCCGCCCGAATGGTATTTGTGCAGCGCCCGCCTTTGCAAAAGCCACTCACCGGCGCTGTTCACCATAAATACAGACACCGCTTTGTGTAGCAATGCTTTACGGTGCGCTTCCATCTTTTCCATCGTTCCGGTCACCTTGTCCTGTTCATCCACCAGCACCACCAATTCCTCTATATCTCTTTGCATATCATTTATTTATATAATAATACCAGGCCTTAGCAATCAAAGCCATTTTCACCACACCATTCACCCTCACGCGCTTTTTTAGCAGCTGCTTAGCCGGCGTTTTTACAATGTTTTCCAGCAGTTTCTGATAATAAAAGAAGGCGATAAGTACCGCCAGTTTCGCCTTATACGGCAACTCATCCACCCCCGGCTGAGCTGCCTCAAAATCGGCTTCAATATCGCTGATAATAGCCATTTTGGTCTCTTCATCAAAATTATCCGCATCCACATTGGGGAAATATCGCCTGTCGAGCACAAAAATATCCTCTTTCAGGTCGCGCAGAAAATTCACCTTCTGAAACGCCGAACCCAATTTCATGGCCGAATCCTTCAGCTCATCATACCGTTCAGGCTCTTCGTGTGTGAAAACTTTCAGACACATCAGCCCAACTACATCAGCCGAACCATAAATATACCCATCAATATCTTCTTTGTTTTCGTAATCTTTTTTATTCAAATCGGCCCTCATGCTTTTCAGGAATGCCTGAATCAGCTCGTCCGGTATTTCGTATTTGCGCACCGCAAACTGAAAGCTATGCAGAACCGGATTGATACTTATGCCCTCATTACAAGCTGTTTTGTAGTCCGATTCCAGCTGTCCGAAAAGCTTTGCGCGGTCATATCCGTCAAACGAATCCACAATCTCATCTGCCAGTCTCACAAAACCGTATATCGCATATACGGCATTTCTGATGGAATGATCCAAAAAACTCACAGCTATCGAAAAAGAAGTACTGTATCGCTTTGTAACCAGCTTGCTTATCTCAATGGAAGTCTTGTGGTATAACTTTATCATGTGCCTGATTTTATTTATCTATTGCAACTATTTACTTTAACGTATTCGCAGATTTAATTGTTTAGTGAAAATAAACAAAATATCTGATGAACAACCCCTTTTGCTTATTAAAATTATGTTTTATTAAGTAAAAACAAAAGGGCGAGCCCCTTCGTTACTCTTCGGGTCGGGCTATCCGCTGCAAGTCCTCGCCGGTTCATCTTTTGTCTCATTATCAGCCCGTTGTGGCCGGCTGTGGGCTTTCCGCTACTATCCCTCTCGCTTCGGGCACACCATCGCCTTTATCGCTTCTTTACTTTCCGGTTTGTCCACCCTTTTCCCAAATTGTCATTCCAATTTATTTGCAATAACGAAAAAAAAAGAATACATTTGCATACACAAATTATCCAAAAGAATGAACAATCTAATCGGTTGATTCATTAGTAGATACAATATTTCATCAGAATGAAACGAGATAAAAGATTAGAGCTGATTTTGTCACACGTCGAAGCCAAATTTAACAGAGGCACCTCGTCGGAGTGGAAAAACAGGGATTTCGAAGATCTCAATTTCGAAATATTAAAGAAGACCAAAACCACCATTAGTGCACTGACACTGAAACGAATTTTTGGAAAAATTCATACTTCCGACGACTATTTCCCCCAAAAGGCTACCTACAATGCCCTCATGATCTATTCCGGACTCGACAGTTCTGCTTTCGATACAGTTCCTGAAATGATAGTACCTTCATCCGAAATTCAACCCGAACAGCCCGTCTCTTCGGTGGATATAGCATCTGAATCAGCCGTTAAACCACACAAATACAGACCTTTTATATGGGCATCCTTGCTCGTTGTGGCCGCATCTGTTCTTTATTTTACGTTTGCTCAGCGTAGGCAATCTGCCCCGAAAGGCCGTTTTGTTTTGCATAAAACAGAGGGGTTCAATCCCATGACTGCTCATTTCGATTACTCTACGCCCAACACAAATGATTCTTTCCGGATACTGTTCGACGACAATTTTCCACCCATTGACATACAGTCCGGAAAAGGAAAAACATCTTATTACTACCAATATCCGGGGCTTTTCAAGGCCAGACTTTTAGCCGGTAAACAGGTCATTTCAGACACGGTCCCCATATTGGTACAAACCAATGGTTGGCAGGCATTGGCCTATTATTTCGAACAAAAGTACAAAGAGCGATATTTCCCGCTCTCGGTGGCGAGATATTCAGAAGGTGTATTTCATCCAACGCCCACCGAATATGCCAAAGTGGGCATGGATACCAACAAAATTGTGGTGCTGCGTTTCGATAACTACCGCCCAACAAACGTTTCGGGCGACTCATTTTCATTGCAAACTGAATTTAAAAACTCAGATACTTTTTCCGGCATTCGTTGCAATTCGGTCTATTTGGTGGTTTGTGGTCGCAACGGGATGGTACATTTGCGCTTTGCAAATCCCGGTTGCAGCCATTGGCTCTACTACGAATTAAGCGAGAAAAAGGAGAACAACGACACCAAAGATATGTCGCTGCTTACTTTTGATTTGTCGAAATGGCAGACAATCCGGGTCGAGAATAAAAATAAAAAGGTACAGTTCTATGTCGGTAATGTGCTCAAATTCACCGATACTTACACCAAATCCATTGGCGAAATAGTAGGAGTAACCCTGATATTCCACGGTAGTGGGTATCTCCGTAGTTTCAATCTGAAAGATAAGACCGGTAAAGATATATTTACATTTTGATTCGATTTCCGGATAAATTTCCGGATATTGTTTATCTGTAAAAAGTAACTCATAATATTATGACTAAAACACATTACGCTGAGTTGCTCGATATTTATGCATTGGAGCAAACAAACAATGAAAAGTTGATGCTTTTGCGCCGACTTTTCGAACGATATAGTCGTCAGATAAGTCATGAGGAGAATCTGACATTCTCTAATTTTTTTTCCAGAGTAGATTTTATTTCCAAAAAATATTCACTGTCTCCACTCTTGAGTAAAGGGCTAAATGCTCTGAGGGTGCGTACCAACCCATCCCGACGAGATGAAAAGAGTACAACCGCTGAAGTTGTATGGGCCATCAGGGTACTATCTGATTTTATTTACGAAGTTTCACAGGATCCTGTTCCGCAAGAATTGTATGATCTTACTCAGGTGGATATTACGCTGTTTCTATCAAAAAACAGAGTGAAAGGAGAGAGAATACCCCGAATCAGAGCCCATTTCTCTCATTTAGGTAAAAAAGAGGGAGAATTTTTTGTCTGGACTGACGAAGAGCCCGATTCACCCGTAAAAATGCGTTTGGCAGAGGCGGTTGATGGTACTGTTTTTTTCGCCGATCAGCTTTCTCACTTCCAACATGGAGCTACACTCAATCTTTTGGATGTGGTTTATCTGGAAGAAAAAGCTATTTACGAACCTTCGTTTGTAGTTTACGAACCTGATTTTCTGGTCGATATCAGTGCCGTTTCGGAGTGTTTCCGCGATTATGGTTCGCATCCGATGAACTATATTTTGAGCCGTTTGGAGCAAACCGGTAACAATAAATATTTAGTCCTGGGTAATATAGCAAATGCTTTTCTCGATGCATTTGTAAATATTTCAGAAACTGCTCAGGTGGATTATGCCACTCTGATGAAGCAGATATTTAAACAGAGTCCATTTGATTTGGCCACTTGTGCTGACCTGGACGACCCTCAGGCGCAGAAGCAGTTTTTTGAAGATTGTCGGAAGCAATTCGATAACATCAGGCAATTGGTGACCGATTTTTTCCCTAAAACAGCATACGACATAGACAAAAGTAAAGCGGTATTGGAGCCTGGTTTCTTATGCGAAATGCTCGGTTTACAGGGCCGGCTCGATCTTATGCAGGAGGATTTTAGCCGCTTTATAGAGCTCAAATCTGGCAAAGCAAAAGAATTCCCACCACCGGTCACTCACAAAGAGAATCACTATGTGCAGATGATGCTCTATTTTGCTGTATTACACTACAATATGGGGGTGGATGTACACCAAACTCAGGCATTCCTGATGTATTCAAAATATCCGATGCTGTATCCTGAACGTCCTTATTGGCACCTGGTAAAAGCCGCAATAGAGGTGAGAAATCGCATTGTATTGGCCGATTTTATGGTGCAAAAGCAAAATTCAACGGCATTTACAGTGGATTATCTGAAACGTATTACTGCAGATAATCTGAATGAAAAAGCACTCACCGGTAAGTTTTGGGAGACATGGCTCAGGCCGGGTATTGACCGGTTTTCGTCGCAGCTAAATAAACTATCACCATTAGAAACAGTTTATCTTGCGCGGATTTATAATTTTGTGGTCAAAGAGCAATTTGTTTCCAAAACAGGGTGTGGCAACGATTACGATGCGAACAGAGGTATATTTACGCTTTGGAATGCTTCTATGCCCGAAAAAATTGAATCCGGTGAAATTTTATTTGATCTGGAGTTGATTGATAGTGAGATATCTCCATCATCACATCTGTTGCATCTGAATATCCCCGACTACAAAACCGACTATCTGACTAATTTCAGAAAGGGAGATATCGTTTTGCTTTACGAGAGAAACAGCCCACAGGATAACGTGTGTAATCGTCAGATTTTTAAGGCAACACTTATCCAAATTTCAACTCAAAGTATGGTATTACAACTCAGATGTGTGCAAAGAAATGCCTCAGTACTGCCATTTCAGAGCAAATTTGCGATAGAGCATGATTATATGGATATTGGTTTCTCTTCCATGTTTAAATCAATTCCTTCATTTTTGGCTGCTAATCCTCAACGCCGGGATTTGCTATTAGGACAAAGAGTGCCTGGATTTGATCGTGATTATCTGCCTTTGATTAATTCATGCGACGACGACTTTTCCCGGGCAGCTCTCAAAGCTATTGCTGCTCAGGATTATTTCTTGCTGTTGGGCCCGCCCGGAACTGGCAAGACCTCTTGTGCTTTGCGCAAAATGGTGGAGCAATTTTATGCATTGCCGGACTGTAATATATTGTTATTGGCCTATACTAATAAGGCCGTGGATGAGATTTGTCGCTCACTTGAGGCGATTTCTCCGGCAATCGATTACATTCGGTTGGGTAATGTTTGGTCGTGCGAAGAGGAGTTTCAGCCTCGTTTACTCGAAAACCGGCTGTCGGAGTGCAATAACCGGGCAGAGGTGCGCAACCAACTGATGCAATGCAGAGTATTTGTTTCTACTTTACCCACAATGTCAGGCAAAACGGCATTGTTTCGGTTAAAACAGTTTCAGGTGGCCATTGTGGATGAGGCAAGTCAGATTATTGAACCTCAGCTTCTGGGTATTCTATGTGCCAAAGCGCCCAACGGTGATGATGCTATCGGAAAATTTGTCCTGATTGGCGATCATAAGCAGCTGCCGGCTGTGGTTACTCAATCGGCAGCGGAATCGGCAGTCGTAGAGCCGGAACTTCACGAAGCCGGCTTATACAATATGCGGGAAGCTATGTTTGAGCGGTTATATCGTATGGCAGTTGACCGACAACTGGATTATTGTCACGATATGCTTAGCCGGCAGGGGCGCATGCATCATGAATTGGCTGATTTTCCAAATAAAGCTTTTTATCACGGACGATTGCAGGTTGTGCCTACACCCCATCAAACAGCGGAATTGTCATTTGATAATTTTACGGTTAGCCGACAGTTGGAGCAAATAGTCGCCACGAGTCGCTGTTATTTCTTTGCCACACCGGTTTCCGGAAATTCAATCTCATTTAAGGTTAATCTACACGAAGCACGCCTGGCGGCGGAAATAAGTCAGATTGTTTATCAGATTTGTCAGTCTGGGGATAATTTATTTGTTCCTTCTGTAAGTTTAGGTATAATTACACCTTACCGTAGTCAGATTGCTGCTATACGTAAGGAGTTGAATGCCACTGGTATCGCGGCGTTGGATGATGTGCTGGTAGATACCGTAGAACGATTTCAAGGAGGGCAAAGAGATGTTATTATCTACTCTTTTTGTGTCAACAAAGAGCATCAGCTCGAATTTTTGCCCAATACCACAGTGGATGAAGGTGTGGTCATAGACCGAAAGCTAAATGTTGCATTAACCCGGGCCAGGAAACAACTTTTTTTGATTGGAAATCCGGAAATTTTGTGTCGAAATGATATTTATCGTCAACTTATTGAATCTTGTTCTCCATGAGTTATGATAAAAAAGAGGCTGTTTCAATACGAAACAGCCTCTTTTTTATCATAATAATTCAAAACTATATCCATCTTACATAGCAGAAGTCCTGACGGTGAGGCAAATCTTCGTGTTTAGGATAGATGCGGAATGCATATTTGTATGCACCCGAGCTTTGCAATTTGTTGGCAAGGTGGTAGTGGTGGTAGTCACCCTCTTTTTTCACCATTGGCAATTCGGCAATGTGCATTACTTTTTGTCTTCCTTCTTCCAGAGTTGTAATTACAACCTCAACACCGATATGCTCTTCCAGACCTTTCAAATCCAAAACAACATCTACTGTGCACACTTCATTAACCGTCGTATATTTACACAAATCATCCGGCTGAGTGATAGAGATTACTTCTATTTCATCCCACTTTTCAACAATCGTTTCTTTCCAGGCCGCAATGTTTCGAGCTTTTTCGAAATTGTTTGCAATCAGCGTTTTAGATCGATTTGTCAGCTTGTTGTAGAATTTGGCAATATAGTCGTCCAACATCCGTTTTGTGGTATAGTTGGGCGCAATCTGTACAAATGAGTTTTTGATATACTGAACCCATTCCGGCGAATAACCTTTGCTGTTTTTTGCATAATACAAAGGAATTACATCATTCTCCAACATAGCGTAGATAGTCGCAGCATCCAGTTGATCCTGATGTTGAGGGTTTTGGTAGGTATTGTTTTCTGTCAATGCCCAACCTGCACCTTCGCGGTAGCCTTCGTACCACCAGCCATCTTTTACCGAGAAGTTCAACACACCATTCATTTCAGCCTTTTCACCCGAAGTTCCGGAAGCCTCCAATGGTCGGGTAGGGGTATTTAACCAGATATCCACACCCGATACGAGGCGTTTAGCCAGCTGCATATCGTAATTTTCAAGGAAAATTATCTTGCCTAAAAACTCAGGTCTGCGCGAAATTTCCACAATGTGTTTGATCAGACCTTGTCCGCCACCATCAGCAGGGTGTGCTTTTCCGGTAAAGAAGAACAATACGGGATAACGCTCGTTGTTGACAATTTTAGAAAGGCGTTCCAGATCTGTAAACAACAGGTGTGCACGTTTGTATGTAGCAAAACGTCGTCCAAAACCCAGAATAAGCGCATTCGGATTGATTTTATCTAATATCGAAACTACTTTTTGCGGATCACCCTGATTCTTCAACCACTGATCTTTAAATTGTTCGCGGATATAACGAATGAGCTTCTCTTTGAGCTGTTTGCGAATTTTCCAGATTTTTTCGTCCGAAACTTTGTAGATAGGCTCCCACATTTTTTCGTTCGACTGATCCTGTTTGAATCCTTCGGGAAACTCCTGTTCGAAGAAAACCTGCCATTCTGCCGATGCCCAGGTTGGTAAGTGAACACCATTTGTCACATAGTTCACATGCAACTCTTCGGGGAAATACCCTTTCCAAATCGGGCTAAACATATCCTGAGAAACACGGCCGTGAAGCTCACTAACTCCGTTTACTTCCTGACAGGTATTGCAGGCAAATACACTCATCGAGAATTTTTCGTTCGATCCAGGATGTTCACGCCCCATATCAATAAATTCCTGCCATGAAATACCCAGTTTTTGTGGGAAGTGACCCATATATTTTCCAAACAATCCTTCGTCGAAGCTATCGTGACCAGCCGGTACCGGAGTATGAACTGTGTATAACGAACTTGATCTCACGATTTCGAGCGCTACGTTGAATGGTAAATTATCTTTTTCGATGTAATCAGCCAAACGTTGTGCATTAATCAGTGCTGCGTGGCCTTCGTTACAATGGTAAACATCCTTTTTAATACCTAGCTTATTCAGTAAAAGAATACCACCAATCCCCAGCAAATACTCCTGTTTCATGCGGTTTTCCCAATCGCCACCATACAGTTGGTGTGTGATTGATCTATCCCATTCGCTGTTTAGTTCCAAATCTGTATCAAGCAGATAAAGACCAATACGACCTACCGAAACTTTCCAAATATTGGCATACACGATCCTGTCAGGGAATGGTACTTCAAGTACTACAAAATTTCCGGTTTCGTCTGTAACTTGTTCAATAGGCAGGTGGGCAAAACTTTGTGGTTCGTAATTAGCGACCTGTTGACCTTCCATAGACAGAGTTTGCGTAAAGTAGCCATAACGGTACATAAATCCAACAGCGGTCAAATCTACGTTGCAATCGCTGGCCTCTTTAAGGTAGTCACCTGCCAATACACCTAAACCTCCTGAGTAGATTTTCAGGATATTGGCCAAGCCATACTCCATACTGAAGTAGGCAATAGTTGGTTTTGTTTGATCTGGTTTGCTATCAATATATGTTCTGAATTCTTTGTAAACTTCATCGAGATGAGCCAGAAATACTTTATCTCTGCGCAATTCAAACAAGCGCTCAAAGCTCACAAGTTCTAGCATCAATACAGGGTTGTGCGATGTTTTTGACCATAGCTTTGAGTCGATTGATGCAAACATTCTTTTCGCCTCGTAATTCCAAACCCACCAAATGTTTTTTGCAATTTCCGAAAGCTTTTCTAATTCTGCCGGCATTTTTGATTTTACGGTAATATCTCTCCATATAGGAGTATTTGCATTACTAATTTGAACTTTCATAACCTAAAAATTTTATGTTTACAAACTCTTTGTCTTTTGATTTTTTTTGCCCTTTTTAGCCAGGGCAATGTGGTATGCTTCTTCGTAGAAACGGATGAAATGACACCAATCGGCCTCGGCTGCCAGATGCAATGCATTTTTGCGTACAATTTTAATCTCTTTTTCCGACATATTCACCAGGCTTACCAAATCGTTGTGAACAGCTTCCGAAACTTCTACCTGATTGAAATCGGTACGTTTGATGACTGAAACCCCTGATTCGATAGCTGAGGAACCAGTTGTTTTTTCGGCCCACACACCAAATCCGGCCAGCGAAGTGGTAATGGTCGGTATAGAAAATGCAATACTTTCGAGCGGAGTGTATCCCCATGGCTCGTAGTACGATGGAAATACGGTGGCATCCATTCCAATCAGATAATCGTAGTAGTGACCTTTGAAAATAGCGTCGCTTCCGGTCAGATAGACAGGCATGAATATAACTTTCACCCGATTCTCTTTTTGGTTGGTCAATCCCAGCCATTTCAGCTGATTACAAACATGATCCTGATCCATGTAGTGCAACCAGTGTGTGATGTATGGGTCAATGAGAGATTCGCCATGGGTATGATTTGTATCATTTAGCCGTTCCAGCAGGTCGGCACGCGGTGCAAAAACATGCGCGGGTACCATAATAAAAGCATATACATCGCGACAGACAAACTCATTTTTGTTTAATCTCGATAATGCATCCACAAAGAGGTCGATACCTTTGTTTTTGTACTCGTACCTGCCACCGGTTGATACGAAAAAGGCATTCTCGTCGGGCCGATTGCCGGTAAGTTTCTCTACTACAGTAGATAGTGTGGCACGAGCTTCGGTTCTTCTTTTGTTGTAGGTACCGTTTTTGGGTACAAAATCGTGCTCGAAAGCATTTGGTGTCACCACATCTACCGGTCTGTTGAGCAACTCTCTGCATTCTACTGCCGTGATGTCGCTCACTGTAGTGAAGCAATCCACATGCAAAGCAGCCTGTTTTTCGAGTGAATGCTTGGCTACCATGTTCAGTTCGTGTGCGATAGCGTCGCTGTCGTACTGCTCAAGAAAGTCGTAGAGAGGTTTATTGTTGCCGGCGATAGATCTGCCGATAGAAGTTGCGTGAGTAGTAAAGAGGGTAGCAATTTGTGGGATATTCTTTTGGATGTAAAGCGCACCCATACCGGTAGTCCATTCGTTGAAATGGGCAATGGTGTTGTGCTTCTTTCCGTCCAGATATTTGTACAGGCTTTCGATGACCAAAGCTGTACTGTAAGCGAAGATACACGACTCGTCGTAGTCGCCATTGGCGTACAAAGACTCTACTTTGTACCAGTCCCACATTTTGGCATACAACTCATCTTTTTTCTCAAAGAATGGCTTGAAGTCAACCAGAATAGCAATCGGTTTTCCGGGAACATCCCATCGGCCAATTCTCACGTTTAATCCTTCTTGTGCGGCCACCTTTTTCCAGTCGCTGAGGGGTGTTTTTTTCTCAATAAAAAAGGGTGATTCTACCTCTGTCCATACGTCCGGGCCAATAAAAACAACCTTGTCTTTGTTGCTTTTTTGTAATGTTTTGGCGCGGGTCGATAAAACTGTATAGATTCCCCCTATTTTGTTGCAAACTTCCCAACTGACTTCAAATATATACTCGGGTTTAATATAATCCATATTATACGATTTTGAATGAATGTTTGCTAAGCAGTCCTATTGACTCTGCAAATTTATGCAAAAAAAGTATTCGATTGAGCGTTTTAATGTTATTTTTTTGGCAATGAAGTACTTATTTAGGCTTTATTTCGATTGAACCATTCCAAATTCGTTATTTATATAAAATTTAAATTGATTGCTTTTTGAATATATTTCTTCTATTTTTGTATGAAAACAGAGTGCTTTGCCTCTTTTCATTTGCATTTTGGCACTTTGTTTGTGAAAATAATAATTAACAGAACGCTTTCGTCGCCATGTGGATATATCAACTATCTTTGCAGATAAACTAACACAAAAAAACAAATGGCAAACAAACGAAAACTGAAAAAAGGAATACATCATGTGGCAGGTGTGCTTTTCACGGAGTGTATCATCTACAAAGAGTTTATACCCAATACAGATGCCGAAGCAGTCGGTTTGGTTATGGATGATGTATTGGCTTTTCAGGCCGATTTCCTCAGTAGGGTCAACCATTATGGAGGCAAAGAGGTTCGCTCAGAAGTGCGCAGCTATTTCAGAAAACTTCATGCTGATATTGAAAGAGAGAGTCTGGCTCTGTTTGATAAATTAAATGGCCTTAATAAGTGATGAAGAGTTTCAGTAAACTGGTTTTAAAACTAATCGGCTGGAAATATGCAATTACGGTAGATATGCCGGCAAAGTGTGTGTTGTGCATTGCGCCTCATACCAGCAACTGGGACTTTATGTTGGGAAAGCTCTTTTATTATGCTGCCGACAAGCAGGCTTCCTTTCTTATTAAGGATAGCTGGTACTTTTTCCCTTTCAATCATCTGTTTGATTCACTGGGTGGTGTTCCTGTAAATCGCGGCAAGAGTGGAGATCTCACTCTGCAAATGGCCAACGAATTTCTCAAAAGAGATGCGTTTCAACTGGCAATCACGCCCGAGGGAACTCGCAAACGAAGCCCGCACTGGAAAAAAGGTTTTTACTATATTGCTAAAAAAGCGAATGTGCCGGTAGCCCTGGTGTCGCTGGATTATGGACTGAAAGAGATTCGCATTGACCGTATTTTTTATCCGACCGACGATGTGGAGGCTGATATGCACGAAATAAAGCAATGGTTCAAAAATGTAAAGGCGTGCCACCCCGAAAATTTCACCATCGGAGAGGAGTAGATGCTGTTCATTTTTTTTTCTTTTTATAATAATGTATGGAAGATCTGAGAATTACACTGTTTCAATACGATATTGCCTGGGAATCAAAATCCGATAACTTTCGGAAGATTTCCCAACACCTGAAGGCATTGAGGGGGAAGACCGATTTGGTGGTTTTCCCCGAAATGTTTTCTACCGGTTTTTCGATGAATCCTGCCGCACTGGCCGAAACCATGAGTGGCGAAACCATGGATTTTTTACTTCGGGAAGCAGCTGAGGGTGGGTTTGCTCTGGCCGGTAGTTTTATTTTTTCAGAAAATAATCAATTTTACAACCGCGGTTTTTTTGTCGAACCCGATGGGCGTGTGTCGGTGTACGACAAACGTCATCTTTTTAGGATGGGAGACGAAACAAAGTTTTATTCCGGTGGGAACAAACATTTGGTGGTGAACTACCGCGGATGGAATATTTCGCTGCTGGTCTGTTACGATTTGCGATTCCCGGTATGGTCCCGCAATGTGGACAATCACTACGACCTTCTTATCTATGTGGCTAACTGGCCGGAGCCCCGTATTCAGGTCTGGGATTTATTGCTTCGTGCGCGGGCTGTCGAAAATATGGCCTTTGTGTGCGGTGTAAACCGTATTGGCACAGATGGCATGCAACTCAACTACACCGGTAGTTCGCAGTGTGTGGATGCCCGGGGAAAAGTGCTTTTGCATCTGCCGGACAACACAGAGGTGTCTGATACGTGCACACTGTCCGGCATGCAGCTGAGCGATTTGCGCCGAAAATTTCCGGTCTGGAAGGATGCCGACAGGTTTACGCTTTCTGACGAATAGATTTTATTACTCTACACCGAAAACGCTGATACGGTTTTCAGGTATGTGCGAAGAGCGGATACGCCACTCCTGTGGGTAGAGGTTGTTGGCTCTGTTTCCGATATTTTTTACCCATCCCAATGCCTGATTTTTGTATGTAATCAACACAAAACCACGCGAATACTCGTCGGGCAATGTCAGCGCTTCGCACTTCAGAAAAGAGATAGCTGTTTTCCAGTCTGCCTCGTACACCTCAAAGGCCTCTCTGTTTAATGCCTGCGACAAAGCCAGACTTTGGTCCGGAATCAGGTCTTTACCTTTCATTATTCCCATTTTTATTCCGCTTTGCATGATGTTCAATTCGCGGCGAAGCAGCATCAATTCATCCTGATACTCCTCCGGAAAGGCAAACCAGCTCTGATTAATCGTTGTAAATGTAAAATTTGTATCCGGTTTAAGCCACTCTTTGAGGCAGGTAGGTGGAGTTGATTCCTCTTTTTTTCCTTTCTCTTTTCGTTTGGAATGTATGCGGATAACCTCACCCTCCTCTTTACGAATAACTGCCATAAAAAAACCTTCGCCAGTCGTTTTGTGCGGAAAAAAACGGTAGCAGGGGTAATTGCCTGTCAACGCCGGTGTGATTTGCCAATCCTGAGGAACGTCAATAGGTATTACCTCACCTTTCAGCTCTTCGGCTATGAAGCGCACATTCCCCTCATTCTCTTCTGTATTGTAGGTGCAAGTGCTGTAAATCAGTATTCCACCCGGTCGTAATGAGTCCCACATAGCCGATAAAATCTCCTGTTGTCTGTGGGCGCAAAGTTTTACATTGGCCAAAGACCACTCATCGACCGAAGCCGGGTCTTTTCGAAACATTCCTTCTCCGGAGCAGGGCGCATCTACGACTATGGCATCAAAGAAATGGGGTAGTGTGCAAAAATCAGCCGGTGTGTTGTTGGTCACCATATTGTATGTGCCACCCCATTTGATAATGTTTTCACAGAGGATATTGGCCCTGTTTCTAATGATTTCGTTCGACACCAGCAGACTGCCATCGGGGAGTGCATCGGTCAGATGCGTGCTTTTTCCACCGGGAGCAGCACACAGGTCGAGCACACGGCTTTTTTCGACGATTGTTTGTCGGATTACCTCGCCCAGAAACATCGATGAGGCCTCCTGTACGTAGTATGTACCGGCATGAAACAACGGGTCGAAGGTGAAGTGTGCCCGCTCATCGAGGTAGCCCGCTTTGCTGCACCAGGGTACCGGCTTCAGGTTAATTGGTTCTGTTGTTTTATTCGTATTGAAGCGAACAGATATAGGCGACGGGGAATCCAGAGCACTCAGGAAAGCCACATATTCGGTTGGGATAAGTCTGTTTATCTGTTGCAAAAAGTCATTCGGTAGAGCCATTCTTCTCTTTTTTCGACAAATTTATCTATTTTTGTCGAAAAATCAATCCTATGCAACCAAACCTTTATCTGATTCCGGTCACTTTAGGCGAAACTTCGCTCAGTCGGGTCATTCCGGCAGACAACCACGATATAGTCAAATCACTTCGTTACTTCATTGTAGAGGATTTGCGAAGTGCCCGCCGGTTTCTCAAAAAAACCTCCTCCGAAATCAATATTGATGAGCTTACTTTTTTTGTATTAAACAAACATACCTCGCCCGATGCTATCTCTTCGTATCTGCAACCGATGAGTAAGGGCTTTTCTATCGGCGTGCTATCCGAAGCCGGCTGTCCGGCTATTGCCGACCCGGGCGCCGATGTCGTGACTATTGCACAGCAAAAAGGTTTGCATGTCGTGCCATTGGTGGGGCCATCTTCTATTTTGCTCTCGCTGATGGGCTCGGGCTTCAACGGTCAGAGTTTTGCCTTTCACGGCTATTTACCCATAGAGCAGGGGGCACGATCAAAGGCTTTGAAACAACTAGAGCAACGCATATACAGTGAAAATCAGACACAAATCTTTATCGAAACACCCTATCGTAATGCAAAGTTAGTTGATGATATCTTGAAAAATTGTCGTCCGGGCACGAAATTGTGTATTGCAGCCAATCTGACATGTCCTGATGAATACATTAAAACTCGTAGTGTATCAGATTGGGTCGGCAGGATACCCGATTTGGGAAAGATTCCGGCTATTTTTTTGATATATAAGTAGTTTTTTTGATTCTTGAATACAGGATAAATTGAATGTTTTGTCTGTGTGTGTTAAATTGATTGTCGAATTGTTGTTTTATCGATTTATTTATTATTTTTGCTAGACGATAAATAAAGTCGTTGGTTTAAGTCTGATACCTATGAATAGAAGAAATGGTCGTTCGAGTTTTATCTCGTATTTGGTCTTGTCAGGAGATTTGTTAATATTAATACTAGTTTATTATTTGTTGAGTTCAGGAGGATATTTTTCTGCCTTGTTGTCAAAAGATTATTTTTTCAGACATATATTGTTATTGCTTTTTTTTAGTTATCTTCCGGTTTTTTATCTGGTTAAAGAGCAGCACAAACAACGGGTTTTTGAATTAGACAGGCTGGTTCGATTGGCATTTTATACCGTTGCTATTCATTTTATGGTTTTCTATATTCTGCTCAATTTTTTGCAGATTCACTTTTTTTCCCGAAAATTTCTTATTTCATATTTTACATTGGAGTTTATCTTTATCTCTATTTGGTGGGTATTAGGTCGTATCATTATAAAAATATACCGTAAAAAAGGATATAATTATAGAAATGTTATCATATTAGGGGCAGGAAAGAGTGGCGTGGAGCTTGCAAACAAAATGAAGAAAGATGATTCATTTGGTTTCCGTATTTTGGGCTATTTTGATGATAACGAAAAAATTGATTCAGGTGATATTCCTTTACTTGGTAATATTAGTGATGTGAAGGATTTTCTGATCAATAATAATGTCGATCATATTTATTGCGCGTTACCGGTATCTCAGGGTGATAGAATATTAAAATTACTCGACTATGCAGAAAAGAATCTTGTTCGCTTTTACATTATTCCGGGCTATTATACCTACTTGAAAAGAAAAGTAGATTTACATTCTTTTGGCGGTATTCCAATTTTAAGTGTTTTGCGGGAACCCCTTGAAAATGAATTAAACCGGGGCGTTAAACGGTTATTTGACATTGTTTTTTCTCTTTTTGTGCTTATTTTTCTTTTTCCTCTTATATTCATATTTACTGCGATTGCTATCCGGCTGTCATCTCCCGGTCCAATTTTCTTCAGACAGATGCGGACAGGTCTAAATGGTGAAGATTTTGCTTGTTACAAGTTTAGATCTATGCACGTTAATAAGGATTCCGATAAGGTTCAGGCTGTGAAAAATGATCCCCGAAAAACCAAGGTAGGTGATTTTCTGCGTCGAAGCAACCTGGATGAGATTCCACAGTTCTACAATGTGCTCAAAGGGGATATGTCTGTGGTGGGGCCGCGACCACACATGCTGAAACATACCGAGGATTATTCTGCCCTGATTGATAAATATATGATTCGTCATCTGGTAAAACCCGGTCTGACCGGATGGGCGCAAATCAGCGGATTCAGGGGAGAAACAAAGAAACTTGAGCAGATGGAAAACCGGGTAATTCACGATGTATGGTACATCGAAAACTGGTCGTTTTGGCTTGACTTGAAAATAATCTTGTTAACGGTAATTAATATATTCAGAGGAGAAAAGAATGCTTATTAGTTACGGGTAAACAAGTAGAAGAGTAAACAAGGAAACCGTTCTCAACTTAAAACGTATAACTTAAAACGTATAACCTAAAATAATGAATAAAGTAAATTTCGGAGTAATTGGCTGCGGACATATCGGAAAAAGACATGCTGAAATGATTGAACGGAATCCGGACGCAGTATTAAAAGCTCTGTGCGATATAAAACCCAAAGAAAATCTTTCATTACAAACCGGGCAAGTGCCTTTTTTTCAGGATGTTACTGAGTTTTTGCAAAAACTGATTGATAATAGCGATGGACGCCCCAACGTGGTGTCTGTCTGTGTGCCCAATGGACTGCATGTGGCACTGGCACTAGAGGCAATCCGCTTTGGGTGCCATGTGGTGGTCGAAAAGCCTATGGCACTCACCGTAGCCGATGCTAAACAGTTGCTGGATGCCGCCCACGAAAAGGGGCTTTTGGTCTTCTGTGTGATGCAAAACCGTTATTCTCCACCCTCACAGTGGCTCAAAGAGATGATGGATAGTGGACGTCTGGGCAAAATATATCAGGTGGCTATTCACTGTTTCTGGAACCGCGACGAGAGATATTACACTCCCGGCAACTGGCATGGCACGGCAAATTTGGATGGCGGAACACTATTCACCCAGTTTTCGCATTTTGTAGATATGATGTACTGGCTGTTTGGTGATATTCGACATATTCATGCCCGGTTCAACGATTTTAATCATGAGCACCTGACTGACTTTGAGGATAGTGGTATGGTGACGTTCGAATTTGTTGAGGGAGGAATGGGCTCGTTGCACTATTCTACCTCGGTGTGGGACAGAAATCTGGAGAGTAGTATCACTATTATTGCTGAGAATGGCAGCATCAAGGTGGGTGGACAGTATATGAATGAGGTGGAATATTGCCACGTAAAGGGATATGAAATGCCTGAACTGGCACCTACAAATCCCGGAAATGACTACGGTGCCTACAAGGGCTCGGCGCAGAATCATCATTTCGTGATACAAAATGTCATCGATGTACTGCACCGCGGTGAAGAGATAACTACCAATGCTGCTGATGGAAAGGCTGTTGTGAGCATCATCGAAAGAATTTATGCACTGAAATAATATTTCTACAACAATAAGTATTACCTTTGCGGCTCAAAATGTTGATGAAAATATTTAGCCAATGATTACTGTTTCCAATTTATCCATCCAATTTGGCAAGAAGCCTCTTTTTGCAGATGTAGATCTGAAGTTCACACCCGGAAATTGCTACGGGGTAATCGGTGCAAATGGCGCCGGAAAATCGACTTTCTTAAGGTTAATCTCCGGGGATTTAGATCCCACACGTGGTTCTATCAGTATGGGACCCGGTGAGAGAATGTCTGTATTGAAGCAAAATCACCACGAATTTGATGAGTTTTTAGTGTTAGATACTGTGCTCATGGGGCACAAAGAGATGTGGGATGTAATGGCTCAAAAGGATGCCCTTTATGCCAAAGAGGATTTCTCGGAAGAGGACGGAATTCTGGCCGCCAAACTCGAAGATGATTTTGCCCATATGGGTGGATGGAATGCCTCCAGCGATGCGGCAAACCTCCTCAGTGGACTCGGCATTAAAGAAAATCTGCACGACTCTTTGATGAAGGATCTGGACGGAAAAGCCAAAGTGCGGGTGCTGCTTGCTCAGGCACTGTTTGGCAATCCGGATAACCTGTTGCTCGATGAGCCTACCAATGACCTCGACCTCGAGACCGTACTTTGGCTCGAAAACTACCTGGCTAACTTCGAAAATACAGTGATTGTTGTTTCGCACGACCGTCACTTCCTCGATAATGTATGTACCGATGTTATTGATATTGATTTTGGAAAAATCCGCGCTTTCTCGGGCAACTACTCTTTTTGGTACGAGTCGAGTCAGCTGGCTCTTCGTCAGCAAAGTGTGGCCAATAAAAAGGCAGAGGACAAACGCAAAGAGTTGCAGGAGTTTATTCAACGGTTTAGTGCCAACGTGGCCAAATCGAAACAGGCTACCAGTCGAAAGAAGATGCTCGAAAAACTTAAGATTGACGAAATCGAACCTTCTACACGTCGATACCCGGGTATTATTTTCCAGCAGGAACGTGCCTGTGGCGATATTGTATTAAGTGTGGAAGGTCTCTCGTACGAGCAGGATGGTGAAGTTTTCTTCCGCAATGCCAACTTTACGGTTGAGCCCGGCGATAAAGTGGTCTTTTTGTCGAAAGACAATCGAGTGGCATCTGCCTTCTTCGATATTATCAACGGACTTGTACAACCTACCAGCGGAAAATTCGACTGGGGAGTTACCATTTCTACTGCTTATTTGCCAATGGATAACGCGTCGTTCTTCCAGAAAAAGGAGACTCTTATAGACTGGTTGGGAAAATATTCGAGCGATACCAGCGAATCCTTCATTCGTGGTTACCTGGGTAGAATGCTCTTCTCAGGCGATGATTTGTTGAAAAATGCTCAGGTATTGTCCGGAGGCGAAAAGATGCGTTGTATGATTGCCCGCATGATGTTGCAAAACCCCAATGTGCTGATACTGGATCATCCGACCAATCACCTCGATGTGGAGTCTATTCAGGCATTCAACAACAATATGAAGTCATTCCCCGGTCAGATCCTGATGGCCTCGCATG
Organism: uncultured Parabacteroides sp.; assembly: GCA_964534355.1. Classification (GTDB taxonomy): domain Bacteria; phylum Bacteroidota; class Bacteroidia; order Bacteroidales; family UBA7332; genus CAXXIC01. The sequence goes on along the minus strand of CAZHNZ010000037.1, from coordinate 5,973 downwards.
ACCACGAATTTATCGAGAGTGTTTGCTCACGTGTGATAGAACTTACACCCAGTGGTGTTATAGATAAATATATGGATTTCGAAGAGTACCTCACCGATCCGAAAATTAAGGAGCTGAGAGAGTCGAAATATGTTGTAAAATAGTCTTATTGCCTAAATAGTCTATTTTGCTATTGATCTCGAATTTTGTAATTATTATAATCCTCGCCCCAATGAAGTGCTAATAGAACTTTCGGGGCGAGGTTTTTTTTAGAAATTTTTATCGGGATAAATAAAATAGTTTGCCATAAAATTTCCAACTTATTTCTAAGGATTATGTGCAGAGTTGTACATAGAAATGCTGTACGATTATTATGTGTTCTAAATAAAAAACCCCCTGAAAGACGGTTTATTTTCTTGCAAGGGGTTTAAAATCAATGATTTAAAATGGTGACCCGGGAGAGGCTCGAACTCTCGACCCATTGATTAAGAGTCAATTGCTCTACCAACTGAGCTACCGAGTCATTAACATTTGGTTTGTGAGTGCAAAATTACACAAATATTTGTATTTACCAAAATTATTTTCAGACAAATACTGTATATTAGAAAAATAAAATAAGATTCCAGTATCTATAATCTACTCTTCGTAAAGCAGGTATTTGTTACGCATTTGCTTGTATTTTGCTAAATCTTTATGCCATAAGGCTTTAATTTGTAATTCTGTTTTTCCGGCAATAATCATTTGTCGTATTTTGCTATCACCACATAGCTGATCAAAAAAACGGGGCGAGGTAAAAAATTTTTCCTTAAGTCCTGTTTTATTATAATATTCAATCACATATTTCAATGTGAATGCTCTTTCTGTTTTGTTTTTGCGCAGGTCTGTACCATAACATTTCATATTCATTTGAAGTGGCTTTTTTTCAAAGCCCGGTAATGAAACCGGAGTAAAGCAGAATTCACCGATGCCATTTTGTGGATATCCAATTACCTGAAACGGGAAAAGTGTTCCGCGCCCAATGCTTACCGGTGTTCCTTCGAACAGGCACAATGATGGATAAAGTTTCACAGACAGGTCATTTGGCAGGTTGGGTGATGGTTTGACCGGCAAGGAATAGGGGTTTCCATGTTTCCATCCTTTTATAGTCACTATATGCAGAAAAGATTGTTTAGTAGACTGGTTACTCATCCATCCTTCGCCTACAATCATTCGTGCCAGCTCACCTATGGTTACCCCATGCATTAAAGGTATGGGAAGTACACCTACAAACGATTTTAAAGAATCCTGCATAATTGGTCCATCAATATAATCATTCGGATTTGGCCGGTCGAGGACAATTAATTCCTTATTTTGTTCGTTGCATGCCTCCATCACATAATATAGGGTGCTAATGTATGTATAAAAACGGGCACCCACATCCTGGATATCAAAAATAACAATATCAACATTCGCCAATGATTGCGGGGAGGGCTTTTTGTTCTTGCCATAAAGCGATAGTATGGGTATATTGGTCTTTTCGTCCAGGCTGTTTTGTACTTTTTCACCGGCATCGGCTGTGCCTCTGAAACCATGTTCAGGCGCGAAAATCTTCACTATATTTACCTTCATTGCCAATAGTGTATCAACCAAATGAGTTTTTGTCGTACCGCATACAGATGTTTGATTAACGACCAGAGCTATCCGTTTCCCTTTCAATAGAGGTAGAAATTGCGTGATTTGGTCAGCACCGGTTTTGATCTTGTTGGTTATACCTGATGCTGAAAATGAGATAATGAAAATAATTAGTGAGGTAGATAGTATCTTTTTCATAAATAATTTGTAATATTGTCCCTCAAAAATACGAATTAATTTATGGATCCGATTGCGATAATTAGAAAATATTATCCTGAAAATAGCAAAGCTTATCCTATTTTGTTAGATCACAGCCTTTTAGTCTCAAATAAAGCTGTCGAATTGGCATTGAATCATCACGAATTAAATCTGGATGTAAAATTTGTACAGGAAGCGGCAATGCTGCACGATATTGGTGTTTTCCTTACTTATGCACCCGATATTGGTTGCTTCGGTGAGTTGCCCTATTTGTGCCACGGATACCTTGGAAGCGAGTTGTTGCATACACTTGGTTTTCCAAAGCATGGGTTAGTTTGTGAGCGTCATACCGGTACCGGATTGAGTATGGAAGATATTTTGCAACTTGAGTTTCCCATACCACCCCGAGATATGCGACCTGTTTCTATGGAAGAGCAGCTCATCTGTTTTTCTGATAAGTTTTTCTCTAAATCAAAACCCGGAAAAGAGAAGTCGGTCGAAAAAGTGAGAAAAAGCATGGCTAAATATGGCGAACACCATGTGAGCAGATTCGACCATTGGTGCGAGGTATTTCTTTAAAAATAAGTTATGTATGTTTAGGCAAATGGATAGTAAATGTGGTGCCGGCATTGAGTTGGCTTTCAACAGTTAGTTGACCATCATTTAATTCAACAAACTCTTTACATAAGATAAGTCCTAGACCTGTACCAGATTCGTTGTGCGTGCCCGGGGTACTGAAGTTGACATCGATACGGAAAATCTTATCTATATTTTCAGGGGGAATGCCCACGCCGGTATCACTTACAGATATAAGAGATTCGTTATTCATTTCACATGCCGAAACCGTAATTTTACCACCGTCAGGCGTAAACTTAATTGCGTTATTAACCAGGTTGGTAATCACCATATTTAGAGTATTCCTATCGGCATATACCTTATTTGCCGGAGTTGTCAGATTTATCAATTCAATGCTCTTTCTATTGGCTGTTGGGAGCAATGTATAAAGTACATTTTCGGCGATATGACTCACGTCTAAAATCTCTTTTTCAACATCAATTCTCTTATTCTGAGCCCTGGCCCATGTCAGCAAATCGTTGAGCATATCGAGTGTTCTGCGGGCAGAATTGTCGATTTCATCAATAAAACCCTTTCTTTCGGTATCAGAAAAGTCATCATAATATTGCTTCATCAAGGTAGATAACCCGATTATTCCGTTAAACGGACTTCGTAAATCGTGCGCTATAATTGAGAAAAATTTATCTTTAGTTTCATTAGCGTGTGTCAGAGCAATAGCTTGTTCATGGATTTCTGCTTTTTGCTCCTCAAGCAATTTGTTTTTTTTCATTATCTCAAGAGTTCTCTTTTTGATTTTAATCTCGAGTTTTCTGTTTAAAATGCTCAATCGTCTTGAATTAAGCGTGTTGAGTAGATAAAAAAGCAATATTGCTCCAATGACATAGAAGAAATAAGCCGCAGATGTTCTGTACAGTGGGGGTAATATCTCGAAGGAATAACTGGTTATAATACCTTCGACGCCGTAAATATTACGGGATCTGATTTTTAATACATATTGTCCTTCCTGCAGATTGCTATATTCTTTTGTATTGATAGTTGACCAATCAGACCATTTTTTGCTGTGTCCAACCAGAAAGAATGAGTAACAGGTCTGTTTGGGCTTTTCGAAAAAAGTAGAGGAGACCTGAAACATGATATTGTTGTAATTGTAGCTTAAAGGCTTAGTTCGTTTTATGTGTATACTATCGTCGTTTCCGTAGTAGATGACTGAATCCTGATGGCAGGTTACTTTTCGAAGTAGTGTATAGAATATCGCATTATAGTCTCTTTTTTTCTTTCTGTTGAATCTGATTAGTCCATCTGTAGTGGCCAGCCAAACCAGATCTTTTTCGGCATACATAGTGCAGATATCTGAGTTTGAGAATCTTCTGAATGATACAAAATCCCAGGCATGTAAATTATTTTTCAACTTTGTGCTGATACCAATTTCCGTCTCTTTGTGATTCAGAAATGCAGCGGTAGCATTTTCTTCTTCATCCCAACAGAGATAAACAATGCCTTTGTTTTTCGATGCTTTGTTAATTCCAAATGCATCATCTCTTTCAAAAACATTCTTTTGGTTATTAAACCGAAGTAACCCGTTTTCATTCGAGAAAATCATTCTTCCTTTGTAGTAAAACATCAGGCTGTAGGGTGAAAACTGTGGTAGTCCATTTGATTCGTTGAAATTAAATACATTTCTGTTTTTTAATGGTTTGGTTTTATCCGGCACCACAGTGGAGTATCCCTTGTAATAGTTATTAATCCATATTTGTTCAGAAGGTAACTGTATAGCTTTTATACTTTGGTATGTTAATCGGGTAGGGGAATCCAGCTGTTTCCATTTTTTGTTTTTGTATTGAAAAATGGCTGTACTTTTTGTTTCATACAAACCGGCTAAAAGAATAGATGGATCAGCATAAGACTGGCTTAACTCTAAGAAAATCCGATCTTTTATAATGGGAATTGCTACATCTTTCTTTATTTCGAATATTCCGGAGGATGCCCCAACCAGTAGTTTTTGCTCTTTGGCGCTGACTTTGAAATTTAAGAGTCCCCACGATTCGGTAATTTTTCCTTTTACAGGTTTAAAGAGGCCGTTTTCGAGGTAGAATGTGCTGTAATCTGTTGCAACATAAAGTATTCCGTTGAATCTTAACATAGAATATGGAGCCCCTTTTAATCCCTGATCTGAGTTGAAAACCGTAAATGGAGATGATGTTTCAATGCAGTTTATCCCCATTTGATTTAATACCCACAAATTTTTCTCACGATCCACCATCAGATAGTTTACCCCATCATCTGTCAGCCCGGTCGATGTGTCTATTTTCCTGAGTTGATTCTCTTTCGAATTGTAAAGAAAAAGTCCTCTGGTGGTTCCAAATGCAAAATAGTTATCTTCAATTTTACATGAGCTATAGAGAAATTTGTCACGAAGTTCGTTGCTGATCAGATCAAATTTATGGGTAGGTGTAATTGTTTTGTTGGACTTATTGAATATGTAAAAATTATCTTCATTGAGGTAAAGCAGAATCTCTGTCTGAGAAATAGGTAGCATAGAGCGTAGAGAAGCAATGCTTAATGATTTACCAGCGATATTTATTTCTGATACTTTTCCTTTTTTAAGAACAAATAATCTATTTTTTGTGTCTGCAAAATAAATTTCATTTCCTACCTGATAGGAATAAATGGGGGACGTAAAATGTTTCAGTAATGAGACTTTATCACCCGGCATTGCACAATACAATCTGTCTTCTGTGACAAAAAAAACAGAATCGCCGATAGAATGTGCTTTGTACACATCAAGAAAATTCTGGTCATCTTTATTTAATTTCCCGGATAGTGAATAGTACTCTAATTTTCCGTATTTATCTTTTCTTAAACATCCAAATTCACCGATAGTTCCTACGTATAGTATGCCGGATTTTGATTCTGCCAGCGATCTGACCGGGGTTTTATTGGGTACAACAATAGTGTTCCAGTAAAATCCATCGTACTCGAGTACGCCATCGGAATTACCGAAATAAATGATTCCTTTTTTATTCTGCAGCATCGTCAGATTTACCCGATTTGCTTTGTGATCTCGCGAAGTAAACTTAGTTATCCTTAGCAATCCTTCGTCTTGCGGTGCAGAATAAACTGTCAGAAAATAGATTGAAAATAATAATATGTATACCAATCTTTTCATTGTACTACAAAAATAGACAATATTGAGTTATTCAATTATTATAATTCAAAGAAATTTAAATCTAAGTATGTAATTAACAATAATTTGTTTGTGAAAGTTAATTTAAGGTTGACTGATTTAGCAATTTGTGTTGTTTTTGTAATTTGTATTTATTTCTATATCTCATAATAGAATCAGGTTATAAATGCAACTTTTAGAATCACCAAGAGAAGAATTAATATTTTTCAGGGAAAGAAGATTGCGCCCCTTTCCCTGAATAGAATAAATGACTATCTTGGCTTCCGTCCAAAGTTGTCAAGAATGAGTCACCTAACCCAAGTGAAAAGAAACTCTATATATGTAATGATACAAAAAGAGGCTTTCTCTTTTGAGAAAGCCTCTTTATTTAAGTTGCGGAGGCCAGACTCGAACTGACGACCTTTGGGTTATGAGCCCAACGAGCT
>CAZHNZ010000036.1:0-33445 GCA_964534355.1 uncultured Parabacteroides sp. | reverse complement strand
TTTTTAATTGTTAAAACAGATAAAAAAACAGGTATCGGACTGCTGATACTGGGCATCATCCTGCGCATCGGTGCCATCCTGCGCTACATGGGCGTTTGGCAGGTATATCTGATTCCCGGCTTTCTGATCCTGATCGGAATAGTATTAATCATTGAGGTTCTGAAGAAATGAGAATTACACTCATCGGAGCGGGAAATCTGGCCACCCGACTGGGAATTGCCTTGCACGAAAACGGCTTTCGCATCACTCAGGTCTACAGCAGAACAGCCGAAGCAGCGCAAATGCTGGCCGACCGACTGGGCGCACAGAGCTGTTGCCGGGCCGAAGAGGCAGATACAACCGCCGACCTCTGCATATTTGCGGTGAAAGACAGCGCACTGCCCGATCTGCTACCCCGACTGAAGAGCGGAAACGGTGTGTGGGTGCATACTGCCGGCAGCGTACCGATGGATATCTTTGCCCCCTACTCTGCCCGCTATGGCGTGCTCTATCCGCTGCAAACCCTGAGCAAAAACAGGGCAGCTGACTTCACTCAGGTGCCGGTTTACACCGAAGGTTCCGACGAGAGTGTGAAAACACTTCTGCACGAAGTGGCCGCAAAAATAACCACCCGCGTGCTCGAAGCCACTTCCGACCAACGGAAACATCTGCATCTGGCCGCTGTGTTTGCCTGCAACTTCACCAACCGGATGTATGCGATTGCCGCCTCGCTGCTCGAAAGCAAAGGGCTGGACTTTGCCCAACTGCTGCCCCTGATAGACGAAACAACCGCCAAAATACACGAGTTGCACCCGCACGATGCACAGACGGGACCCGCCATTCGCTACGACGAAAATGTGATATCGCGCCACATCGACCTGCTGGCCGACAGCGAACTGAAAGAGATTTACAGCCTGATGAGCCGGAATATTCACAACGCTTATCAGGAACAAGAATAAGAATAAAACAAAAGTTATACCAATCTGTATGAGTAGTATAAATTACGATTTACGAAAAATAAAAGCTCTGCTTTTTGATGTGGATGGCGTATTATCGTCGGAAAACGTGCCTCTGCACCCCAACGGCGAGCCGATGCGAATGGTAAACATCAAAGACGGATATGCGCTGCAACTGGCCGTGAAACATGGCTTCGAGGTGGGCATCATCACAGGCGGAAAGACAAACGCAGTAAAAATCCGCTTCGAAGGGCTCGGGCTACAACATATCTACATGGGCGCCAACCACAAAATGGAACACTTCGAGGATTTCCTGAAAAAGACAGGACTACAACCCGAAGAGATTCTGTTTATGGGCGATGATATCCCCGACTATCCGGTCATGAAGCAGGTGGGCCTCCCCTGTTGTCCGGCCGATGCTGTGCCCGAAATCAAATCGATAGCCAAATACATCTCCCCAAAAAACGGCGGTCAAGGATGTGGCCGCGATGTAATTGAGCAGGTAATGAAGGCCCAGGACAAATGGATGAGCGATGGCGCATTCGGCTGGTAACTGCACAAAAAATAAAACAACATTTATGCTGAATAATTTAGAAAAATACCATATCCTGCTGGCCTCCAACTCGCCACGCCGCCGGGAGCTGCTCAGCGGACTCGACATTGCCTACGATGTAGTCGCACTGCCCGACGTGGACGAGTCGTATCCCGACACGCTGGAGCACGCCGATATACCGACGCACATTGCAGCCAACAAAGCCGAAGCCTACCGTTCTCATCTGCGCGACAATACCCTGCTGATAACGGCCGACACCATCGTGTGGCTCGAAGGCGAAATGTTTGGCAAACCGACAGATGAAGAGGATGCTGTGCGCATGTTACTCCGGCTATCGGGCAAAACGCACGAGGTAATCACCGGCGTATGCATCACTACCCTGACGCAGCAACGCAGCTTTCACGCCGTGTCGGAAGTGACCTTTGCCGAACTAAGCGAAGATGAAGCGCGCCACTATGTGCAAAAATACAAACCCTACGACAAAGCCGGCTCGTATGGCGTGCAGGAGTGGATTGGCTACATCGCCGTAAAAGAGATAAAAGGATCGTTCTACAACGTGATGGGACTACCCATACACCGCCTGTATCAGGAGCTGAAACAGATATAAACCCATGCCAAATAACTAAAAAACAGAAGCCATGTTTTCAGGAATTATCGAAGAAGCAGCCACCGTAGTGGCATTGAAGTCGGAGCAAAACAACCTGCATCTGACCATGAATTGTTCGTTTGTCAACGAGCTCAAAATAGATCAGAGTGTGGCGCACAACGGCGTTTGCCTGACTGTAGTGAGTAAAACAGCCGACACCTACACCGTGACCGCCATCAAGGAGACTCTCGACCGGTCGAACCTCGGACTGCTGAAGGTGGGCGACAAAGTAAACCTCGAACGAAGCATGATGATGAATGGCCGTCTGGATGGTCATATCGTGCAGGGTCACGTCGATCAGACTGCTGTGTGCACCTGCGTGGAAGAGGCAAACGGAAGCTGGTATTTCACGTTTGAATATACATTTGACAAAGAGATGGCCCGCAAAGGGTACCTGACTGTCGACAAAGGGTCTGTTACTGTAAATGGCGTGAGTCTGACCGTGTGCAACCCGACCGACAATACATTTCAGGTGGCCATTATCCCCTACACCTACGAATTCACCAACTTCCATCAGATAAAAGAAGGTACGGTCGTCAATCTCGAATTTGACATTATCGGCAAGTACCTGAGCCGCATGATGCATTTTGCTTAAATAAAAATGGCGCGCCTGTGACAGATGACAGACGCGCCTTTTATTTGAATATCAAATCAATACCACCTGAAAATTTTCAGTCCGATAAAAAATGTGACCACACCGGTGGAAGAGAGAATAGCTACCGCCTTCCAAACCTCCATGAGTGCGGCTCCCTCGTTGAAGACACTACGCACCCCATCGGCCAAAAGCGTGAGCGGCATATACTGAATAACCGGCACAATCCATTCGGGAAAATGGTGATAGCTGAAAAAGACGCCAGACACCACCATCATCGGTGTCACCACCGCATTGATGAGGCCGTTGCCAATCTCCGGATTTGCGGTACGCGAAGAGATAAGTACCGAAATGCCTGCAAAAGCCATATTTCCGGCCAAAAAGAGAGCCAGTAGCGCCACCAAACTACCCTGAACCGCCACACCAAAGAATAACCACGCAAAGAGGAAAAGCAGCAGACTCTCCAGCACATTCATTGCAAAGCGGGCAACGATAAGGGCCAGCAAAAGATTCGACTTTTTCATGGGTGTAGCCACCATACGACGCAGCAGTTTTTTGGAACGCCTCTCGATAATGGTGTAACTAATGCCCCACGAAGAAGACATCATGATACCCATAGCCAAAAGCCCCGGCACCAGAAAATCGATATAGCGTGTACCCTTCACATCGAGCGGTTTTATCTCCTCCTGATGAGCCGAGTAGAAGTCGCGACCATTGAGTTCCACCCCTTTAACCAGCTGATAGAGCAACTGCGCCTCGGCATTAGCGGGGTCGAAGTGGTAGGTCATATTTTTGCCATCTCCCTCTATGATAAGGCTGACTGTCCCTTTTTTGAGTAAAACAAGCGCCTCGTCCGACGAACAACGGCGAAAAAGCAGAGAGACATTACCCAGCTTAGCATTTTTCAGACCGACAGAAAACGTATCGCGAACAGGGGTAAAACCCGCGCCGAAAACTGCGTTGGTTTGCGCATAAAGTCCGGTGGTATCTTTTGCCACAGAGACAAAAGCCACTTCGCGTTTCATATCCGATTTGGTGGTAAAGGCAATGCCCAATCCCCATGCCATAAGTATGGGGAACACAATTCCCCAGAAAAGCACAGCGGGTTCGCGCACTATCTCTTTGAGGTGGGCCGTTATCAGCCTGTACAACTGATGATTCAGTATAGATTTCATTTTCTTATATTTACAATAATAATACCTATTCGTAGAGATGACGTCCGGTCATTTGGATAAAGAGTTCGTCGAGATTGCGCGCTCCGTTGAAGTCGTGCAACAACTTCGGGATAGTGCCATCGGCCAGCACCGAGCCGTGATCGAGAATAATGATGCGATCGCAAAGAAACTCGGCCTCCTCCATGTAGTGGGTGGTGAGAATAAGCGAGGTATTCATCTCCTCTTTCAGGTTTTTCAGGATGTGCCATATTTCGCGCCGGGCGTGCGGATCGAGCCCCGTGGTAGGTTCGTCGAGCAACAACACCGCCGGTTTGTTGAGCACCGCTATGCCAAGTGCCAACCGTTGACGCTGCCCGCCCGACAGGTTGTTGACATACGCTTTGCGCTTCTCCTGCAAGCCGACCAGCTCAATAATTTCATTCACCCGGACATCGTCCAGTTTGTAGAAACTCGCAAAAAGCTGAGCTGTTTCAAACACCGTCAGCCGGTCGATAAAGTGAGTCTCCTGCAGCGAGAGCCCAATAAGCTGATGCAACTCTTTGGGGTTGTTTTTCCACGATTTGGAAGCAATGCGTATCTCTCCCTCATCCGGTTTTTGCAAACCCTCTATCATCTCCACCAGCGTGGTTTTGCCGGCACCGTTGGGCCCCAGTAGACCCACAAATTCTCCGGGTTTGATGCCAAAAGAGACACCTTTGACCGCATGCACATCTTTGAATGATTTTTTGACACCACTCACCTCTACTATATAATCCATCATAATCAGGCAATTTCAAAAAGATTGAATTGAACATAAATTAAAACCAAACGAGGTGGAAAATGTTCGGCCAACCACACTCAATAAAACAGAAAAGCCACCCGAAATTCAAATTCCGCAGTGGCTTTCCTTTTGTCTATTCCCACAGGACTATTGTCTGTATTTATTCAGGCTGAAAAAGCTTGTCGAATCTGTCGAAACCTGCATATTATCAACAATAGAATAATGAAAATCGATTTTCGAATTATTCCGGATTGTGGCATCAATGCTTTTTGTTTTAATAGAAGAACTCTCCAACTTCGAACGAGAGATATCTACTTTCAGGCATTGCACTTTTATATTACCCAAATCTACAAAGCCACTATCCTTAGCCACCACAGAGAGTTGCCCGATTACACGGGTGCCGTCGTACCAATAATTCCGACCCCGCCAGAAGTTAATTTCACCACCGTTTGCCAGTAAGGTCAACGATTTCGGATTGAAATTACGGACATTAATTATACTTTTAGCCCCGGCTATAATGGTATGAACCTTGTTGCACCGTATTTCAAAAGAATGTTTAAACATAGATTGCCGGCCGGTCATAAACAAAGTGTCGTTTCTCACCACGCAGGGCATCGGGCTCATTTTCTGATTTTTTGACCAACTCAGAGTCACGCTGATGGTGTCGCACTCCTCTATACTAAACTCTGAGCCGGGATTGCCCACAATCACCGAAAAAGCGGGTAGCACTATCTTTTTATGATTCTCATCCCCGGTGATATCATGATCGCGCGCCGCCACATACAACGCGAGCACACCGCTAAACACGAGCGTTAAATAGATTGTGGCAATTATATTACTTGTTTTCATGTGTTTCGTTCTGATTTATTTGATGTAACAACTCTTTTAGATCCTCTCCTGTCAGTTTCAGCATCCTTACTTTTTGGATAAACTGAGGCAGCTCGTTGCTGAAAAATAAGGCTTTTTCGCTTGCCCGGATAATGTCGGGGGCACTTTCGGATACAAAATACCCTACCCCGCGCCGGTTTTCGAATATCCCATCGTCGTTGAGCAACGAGTAGGTTCGCAACACCGTGTTGCGGTTCACTTCAAACTCAGCCGCCAGATCCCGCACAGAGGGTACCCGGTCGCCGGGCTTCAATGTGCCATCCAGTATCTGATGACAAAGATTTTCTGCTATTTGCAGAAATATCCCTTTGGCCGATTGAAATTCCATACTCATTGCTCTTTTTCTTTGAGTTTAAAATAACCGAAAGGCAAGAGAAACAGCCACGAGAACCAGCCTATCAGATACGTATACAATTGCATATTCACTATATCCGGAAAAACAAAGTAGATTGGCAACAAAACATCAAACCCTTTGGTTTCGGGGTAAAAGAGATGAGAAAACAGCACAAATACACAAGCCAAGAGATACCCCACTGCAACCCCCGACAGAATAGTTTTGGCCAGCGAAAAGCGGCGAAACAAAATTCGAACCGAGAAAAGCCAGCTCCCGAGAGAAAAAAATATTAAAATTAAAGCAAGTCTCTCAGATGTATTATCTCCGAATGATTGCCATATATGAGAATAATCGAATGGTTCAATGAGAATCTTTGTCGGAAAAACGGGGTCCGTATGTAGTACCGAAAACCTCGCCAGCCGGGCATCTACCCAAAAGATAAGCAAAGCAAGAGGGACTAACACAATTACCCGAACAAAAAACTGCACCATATACTTTTCAAACGTAGAACCGGGTAACATCAGATAGCTGCCGATTTTTCGTTTGTCGCTCAAATCGGCAAAAGACAAACCGACCAGAGCACCCACTCCTAACATAAAAAATGCAAAATATTCATCGTAATTATGTCCTCTGAAATCAGAAGCACGATACAACCGATAATAAATAAATAGAAAAGTGACCACAGCTCCCCCCGCCAGAGTGAGCAGATACATTTTGTAATTTAGCAACAGATCGTTTTGCAACAGCAATCCGAAACGGCGCGGACTGAAAAATTTATTTGTTTTCATAGTCGTTTATCCTTCTATTTTTTGGTGAATAATGGCGTTGAAAAATAGCTCCAGATCGATAGACGACTCTTCGGCGCCCACCACCGGTCTGATTACCCGATAGCCAGCGGGGCATCTTTCGTGGTAAATAATCTGCCCGTCGCCGGTAGCTAAACTTTGCACCGTTTCGAAGTGCAGTTTCCGGCTAATCTCCTCCACATCATTCTGATACACAATGCGACCATTCTCTATCACCACCACCTTGTCTATTATGGTGTCGATGTCCTTCACCTGATGCGTAGAGATAATGACCAACTGATCGTCGGCGACAGAGCTGACTAATATTTTCCGGAATTGACTTTTGGACGGGATATCGAGCCCATTGGTCGGTTCGTCCAGTATCAGCACCCGGCAATTGGTCGCCAGGGCAAAGGCAATCAGGAACTTCTTGCGCTGTCCGTGCGACAGTTTGTTGAGGTTCGATGCAGCCTGTAACTCAAACTCACTGAGCAGAGTATCCATCTTCTGCCGGTCGAACGCCGGATAGAGCTTGCTGAATGCCCGAATGTAGCACCCGATACTGATGTGTGGAAACGAAAACTCTTCGGGCACCATGTATATGTCTGCCAGAAAATCGGGATCCCGGTCGAATGGGCGAAAACCATTTACCTTTATCTCCCCCGCCTTGGGCTTTATCAGCCCGCTTATCAGGCTCAACAGGGTCGATTTGCCGGCTCCGTTCTTTCCCAGAAGCCCGACAATGCTGCCGTTTGCGGTTTGCAACGAGAAGTCGTCGAACAGTGGCGCCTTCTTTTTGTAGTAAAATGAAAGATTTTTTGCTTTAATCATGGCCTATTGGTTTAGTGGTCTATGTTACTATGCCACAAAGGAACGGATTATTTTTGAATTTGCAAATTATTTTTCAAATTAATTCATAATTTTCGATTTATAATGCATAAATCTCAATTCATAATGCATAATTCATAATGCATAATTTTCCATTTAATACGGTGGGTGGGGATAATGTTGGCAGTATTTTCTACAAAGGTTCCTTACAAAAAAAGGATGAAACACCAATCTGCGCTTCATCCTTTCATTTTATCAATACGTAAATTCAGGTTCCGGCCATTCGAGCCCCGAGGGTAGATTTTTGCCTTTCTTCACGCCATAGGCATTGATGTCGGTTTCGGCATGTTTCACAGGGGTAAAGCCAATTTTCGCATTCGGTCTGTCGGCAAGCCAAACCTCCTCTCCTGCCCTCAGGTCGATGGCAAACTCACCACTACCCAGTGTTTTGATGTTGAATTTGCGTTTACCTTTAATTTGCGATATAGCCTTCCAGTCGGTTGTTTTGAGCACACAGGGCTCACCGGCCAGACTCTTCAGCCACACCCACTCTGTTTTTCCGTTGCTTCGCGAAGCACTCACCAAAAAGCCACCCTCTGCACGCAGTTGCAGAAATGAAGCCTCCTTCCATTTGTCGGGCACAGCCGGGAAAACACGAATCTTGTTGCCCCAGCTTTGTAACAGCAGTTCGAGAGTCGATGAGGCACAGCTCATGGGCGTTTCGAGCACCGGATTTTTCCCAAACGACTCCAGATAGAACGTGTTGGGTGTGAGCATACTCATACCAATCTTTCCATTCAAAAAGGTATAAAGTATATCATACGCATCGTTGCCCCTACCCAGCGCAGCGTAAAGCGATCCGGCTCCGGTAAACGAATAACCGCACAACTCCTTACCACCTCCGATTTTATGCCAGTGCGTCACCGATCTGTCCACCAGTTCGCGATCAGCCTTGTCATCGGGGTTTAATTGAAACAGCGGATAGAGTGCCAACAGGTGCGAATAGTGGCGGTGAGACATATCCACCGGCTGCGTACTGCCAATCATCAAACCGTTTTTGTCCGTCGGGAAAGGGATCAGATCAGCCAGTGTCTTTTTCCACTTCGCCACTTCTGCGGGATAAGCGTCTGCCCTTTCGCAGCTTTGTATCAGAGTATTGAGCAGCCATCGAAGAATTGCCAGATTGTAATTCGTATTGGGATAAGGCTTAAAGCCATTGTATTCGGGCGAACCCATCGGCACCAGCTGAATGCGGCCGGTAGAGTCGCGAAACTGAAACTTCTCATACGCATCAGCTATTTTAATCGCTTTAGGAACCCATTTTGTCTGAATAGATTTCCAGTCTCCGGCATAGCGGTATTGCAGCCAATAGTTGTGCATGGCCCACGCAAAATCACCCAACTTGGAATTTTTATGCATGTTGAGCAAACCATCAAAGCGCTCATCAATCAGGGTAATCAGATTTTCGCCCATCTCCAGATGATTAGACGGATAGGCAGGCCAATAAGTGAGTTGCACATTAAGGTTCCACCACAGCCCCGGCCACTGATTGATGCGAAACTGAGGGCCGAAAAGGTCAATTGCAGGGCCGTCGGGGCGAGATGCATTGGCCAGCCTGTATAGCTGAATCCAGTAAAACGACTCCATCTTCGTATCGGGCAGAGAGATAAAAGACTGCCGGTAATAGTTGTGCCACCAATCGCGACTCTCACCAATGAGCTTCGACGATTTCCGACGTGATGCATCCCGCACAGTCTGCAAAGCCACACGCGCCGAAACGCCCGATGCCGGAACCTCATTAGCGGTAGTTATATACAGGGTAGAAATCTTTCCGCTCTGCTTTTCGAGCCAGGCAGTGGCATAGTCACCTCCTGCCCAAAGCGATTGCACACAGAGACCGGCATCCCCGTCTCGCGAAACCACCGGTTTGGGGTTGTTTACATATCCGTTATCCTTGATCGACCACGGAAAAACCTGCCCGCGGGGCGTCATCGGATTGCCGGCTTTGAAGCGCCACTGTGCAGGCCGGGGCTCTGTTGTTGAGATCTCCACCAGATTTACCATCCGATTGCGTAACGTAAGCGCACGCAACTCAATTGTACCCGAATCAGTCACCACGGTACCCGTCACCTCCGCATCCCACAGATGCTGACGAAAAGTTCCTGAAATAATACGGCCCACCGGGCGCAGGTAGAATCTTCCCACATCGAGTCGCGGAAAATCGAACATCACCGAAGCACCATCAGCTCCGAGCGAACTCTTCTGATTGGGCGATTTGCGGTGGTCCGTCACATCCTGCCGTCCAATATGAAAGACAATGCTGTTCTCTTTTTGCGAAACATAAATCATCATTCCCACCTGACCATTGCCGGTAAATGCGCCCTCATTCCATTGCAGGGGCATCTGTTCCCACACCAAATCGTGCTTCGCCATATAGCGGGGCCAGTCAATATCATTCATTTTGGGTTGTGCAAAAACTAATGCAGAAAAGAAGAGTGAGAGAAATAACAGAGATAGATTTTTGATTTTCATTCGATTAGATTTCAGAAGTTGTGTGATTAGAAAAGATTCTTTGAATATAGACATTTCCGTGTCGGTCCAGATTATAGATAACGTACCAGCATGTCTGACGATTTCGTCTGTATGTAAAAACTTTATCACCGCATCGCTTGTGAGACGGATAGTGTGTGTTGAAATGAAAAGATTTGGTATCGAGAGAGTCGCAAACCGCTCTGATTTCCGACACATAATTTGTAGCATGTTCAATCGTAATCGCATGCTTAACCCAACAAGTTAAGCCATACAATATGTTTGACAAATCAACAATTGATTCTTCACTATAAACGACCATCTGCCTCAAACATTCTTTGAAGATTCTCTTTTACCTTCCGTTCAAAATCATCGCCCGAAACATATCCCTCGGGAACAACGCCTGTTTCAGCGGGATTTTCAAATTCTACTCCTTTGCGGTAGCGACGAAGATCCGACAGAATTTTCTTGCCATTGCGGGTCGTATCGTCTATTCTTATCGTATGTATCATATAGGTAAATGATTATTTGCTTTACAAATATACAAACTTTGACCGAAAAAGTTGCAAAACAGACTAAAATAGAGAAGAATTGCGGGTTTTATTTCTACTCAAAATCAGGGGAATTATATGACATAGTTTGGTTTGATAATAAGGTTTTATTAACTTCGCGCCTCGCGTCCATTGAAAAACAAAATACACACCTTATGTCTGTCAAAAATCTTCTACTCTATCTTTTCTTATTCGGCTCTGTTTGCTTAGCGAACAATCCTGAAAAAAATCCGGCAACCGATGTTCAGCAATCGATGATTTGGTCGTCTGCCGAAAACAAACTCACCACCGGCTACACCGTCTTTCGCAAAAGCTTCGTATTGAAGAGCATACCTCAGCAAGCAGAGATCAAACTCTTTGCCGATGCCCGCTATCTGCTTTGGATAAATGGCAAATATGTGTTGCGCGGTCCCTGCCGCTTCAACCCCAAAAGGCCCGAATACGATGTGGTGAATGTTTCCTCATTTTTGCAAAAAGGGAAAAACGAAATATCGGTTTTGGTGCACAGTTATGGCAATTCCATCAACGGAAGGATGATGAAACACGCTCCCGGACTGGGCGTTGTGCTATCGGCAGCCGGCAAAGAGCTGCTGCGCACCGACTCAACCTGGCACTACAACAACCAGACACGCTACCTCGCGTCGCCGACTTCGTGGAATACTGCGCCCGATGTGATAGACGGCCGCATTGAACCCGGCGACTGGATGCGCCCCGCATTCGACCACAGCCTATGGCCCCGCGCCAAATCCATCGACGGCAACCTATGGGGAAAAATGTTTCCGCGCGAAATTGCACTACCCAAAGAGCAGGTGCTCACCGGTTTGAGACTATTGCCATCGGGCGATGCGCTGCACAAATCATTGCCCATCGAACTTGCGGCCGGACAAGAGATTGTGGTAGATTTCGGGAAAATGGCGATGGCATACACCGCCATGACGCTCGATGCCGATGTAAACAGCAAATTATCCATGAAATATGCGCTGCGCTACAAAGATGGCAAACCGATGGAAATGTATGGCGCCGGCAACAGCTATACCGCAGCAGCCGGTCGGCAAAGTTTTGTCACCACCGACCAATGGGGCAGCCATTACATGGTTGTAAAATGCGTGACCGGTCGCGTAAAAATAGAGAACATCACCATCACCGACAGGCGATACCCTTTTGCCCGGGTGGGTAGTTTCGTGTGCAGCGATACCATTCTCAACAAACTGTGGGATATGTCGGTGGCCACCATTGAGGTGACAAGCGACGATGGCTACGGCTCCGACGCGCGCGAACGTAACGAATGGACGCAGGATGCCTCAAAACCAAGCTATACCACCACTCGTATCGCCTTTGCCACATCCCAAAAAGATGGAACTTTGCGCTATGCCGACCCGCTTTTGCTCAAAAATATGCTTCGCCATGCCGCGCAGTCGCAGCAAAGCGACGGACAGCTGATGGCCACTTTCCCCACAAGCCGTGGCCGCGAGGATTGTCATTTTGTGATTGAAGACTATTCGTGCCAATGGTTTGAGGCGCTTCGTATTTATTACCAATCCACCGGCGACAAAGCTTTTGTGGCCGAAATGTGGCCGGTGCTGCAAAAGCACATCCAATGGTACCTCACACGACGCACTACGCGCGGTCTGCTGCTGGCACGCGAATATACCTCGTTCGACAATCCGTTGGCCTACATCACCTGCGAAGGGGCAAACATCAACGCATTCTTCTACGAGGCGTTACGCTCGTCGGAATATCTGGCTACGGTGTTGAGCGAAAACGGACGAGCCGTCGAGTACAAAACGGCTGCCGATGCGCTCTACAACGCCTACAACAAGCATTTATGGAACAATACCGAAATGGCATACAATTCGGCCTGGTACAGAGACAGCCTATACAACCCGACATCCCACGCTCAGATAATTGCCTTGCAATACAATCTGGTACCCGAAGAGCGAAAGGCTTCAGTAAGACAATGGTTTATGGCACATTACAAAAACAAGGGCGCTAAACATTGTTGCCAAAATCCCGAGTTCAAAAAGATGATTGATGAGAAATACGGCATTAAAACCCCCATTCTATATTACTGGATTTTCAACGAATTGTATCAGGCAGACAGCGAAGCCACCGACCTGGAGGCAATCGGAGAAATGCGCCGTCGCTGGACACCCATGGTTCTCTATCAACCCGATGCCGGCACATTGTCAGAGTCGTTTACCGACGAAAAGGGAGGCGGTGCCAACGAGTCGTGCCACAACTACGGCGCCACACCGGCCTACTTCCTGAGCAGTTACGTTTTGGGCGTTCGCCGCGATGCCCCGGTGTGGAAAAAAGAGATTGTGATAGAACCACGTCTGGCCGGTTTAGACTTTGCCG
The DNA here is from genome assembly GCA_964534355.1 of uncultured Parabacteroides sp. Taxonomy (GTDB): domain Bacteria; phylum Bacteroidota; class Bacteroidia; order Bacteroidales; family UBA7332; genus CAXXIC01. Next base: position 20,511 of record CAZHNZ010000036.1, on the reverse strand, counting down.
AAGGCACTGTGGTGACAGAATTCGGCCCGGTAGCAGTTTCGTGGAAAAAATCGGATGATGGCAAAACAATCCGGTTCAGCTACACGGCTCCCAAAGGTGTTACAGTAGAATTGCGTCTGCCGAAAGTATCCGAAAAATCAGTACTAAAACTGAACGGAAAAGAGATCAATCAAACAACACAATCCGTTCGCCGGATAGTTGTAAAAAATGCCGGTGAGAAAGGTACTGGAATTATTTGGACTGAATAAATTCGATGTAGCGATGTTGTTGGCAATTATGATAAAAAAAAAGAGGAAAGCCCGATATGAGCCTTCCCCTTTTGGGTTGTTATTGGATTTGTTGAATTACTTCGTAACTGCTTTTTCGTATGCACCACGGAAAGTAACGGTCATCCATCCCCAGAAAAGACCCATCACGCAATAGATCATTTCGGTAACGAATGCTCCACCGAAAGTTGCACCGGGCACATAAGTCATAAATGCGAAGAATGCACCTGCACCAACGAAAAGACCGGGAATAAAATCTAACCAGGGAACTCTTTCGAGGCAAATAACCGGGATAACGAACACAAGCAAAGACACCGGAACAGCGAAGAAGCTACCAACGTATCCTCCAAAAAATCCTGCGCCCAACATAATAACGATAGATGCACCAATACCAACAGCATAAGCAATCAGAGTTTTAGCACCACCCTTGATATTGCAACCAGCCAGAAAATAGAGGGCCCATGCCTGAAATGCTAACCAACCGAATCCTTTGTTTCCTTCGGGCATAACAGAAGGAGAAACCAACTGATCGGCTACCTGAATTAAAGCTGCCAAAGCAGCTACCATAACGGCGATAAAGATGAATTTTGAAAACTTCATAAATTGTTAAATTTAAAGGTTATAAAATAGTGTATTTGAGTTCCTTCATGATATTTTCGCTCTAATTTACAGGCGAAAAAAAGGTGTTACTCTTCATAGACTGAATAAATAACACCTCTCTTAACGGCGGCAAATATACACAAATAATGTATATTGATTCCATATTTTCTAAAAAAAATAGGCTTCGATAGTCGAAAATCTAATAAAACAAAGCCCAAAGGCAAATTTACAGGTTGAAAAACCTATTCTACTGTGGCGTATCAGAACTGCAATTCGGCAACCTTAAGCGCCACATTCCCTTTTACAGTAGCACTCATACGCACTGCACCCGGCACAAGAGCAAGCGAAGAAACAGAGATACTGTTGAGCTGACCGTTGAGCGTAACACCACCGGTAACAGAATAGCCGGTCAGAAGTTTGTTGGTATCGGTTTTCACTTTCTCCAGATCGTCTTTCACCACATAAGTGAGGTATGGTGTTATCTGTTTAAGGATGATGCCGTGAGCCAGCCAGTTGGCCGATTTGGCAAGTACATTTTTTGTTTTCACATCAAACTCGGGTTCGACGATTTCGATAGCTGTTTTTTCGGCGTTGTAAGTTAGTTTTCCGGTGAAGTATATTTTGCCTTTCAACGCGCCAATCACATCGGCTACAAAAATAGCTTTACCTTCGCTACCAAAAATAGAGAGATTGGTGATGGTAATCTTCTTTTTACCTTCGCCGAATGTTTTGTTGACAAGCTCTTTTTTGGCCATTTCGGCAATTTTAGCAAACGTAATATCGGCGGCAATATTGAGATTGAAAAGCTGAGCCGGACGAGCAATGTATTTGAACTCGGGTAGAGCTACCTTGGCATTCTCTTTGGGCTGTGCACCTACGAAAGATTCGATTTGCGTATAGAGTGCAAGCGACATTTTGAGTTTATTGGCCTGAGTAGAGAAGGGCGAAACGAGGACATCTCTGGGTGTAACACGTAACCAAACCTGATTTTCGGGACTAACAAGCATTGGCTTTTGCATCTGTAACCAGGCCTGAGAGACATATTTTTTGAGATCCACAGCCTCGGCCAATGATTTGTCTATTTGTTGAGAAATCAGTTTTTCGCACTGCGACAGAGCCAGATTGGCAATAGGTGTAACGGGTACATTAACACCAATAACGCTGATTTTAGGTGTCTCAATCCATTCGAAACCCGAAGAAGCTGTTTTTGAAACCAACTTCCAGTTTTTGTCCATTGAGATAGTTGTTTTGTAGGTCAATGCTATAGCACCATTGGCATCGTACTGATCAGAAACAGTGATGCCCATTTTTTGAATTTTCCAGGCAAAACGGCTCGAAATTTTGAGAGGCACGCGATATTCTATCACATTATTATTGATAGAAAATGTAAAATTCTGCGCCTTCCACACCTTAACGGTCAGATCTTTGTCGGCCAAATTAGAGCCATCGAAAATAAGTCCGTTCATTTTTTTGTTGATGGCCGCTTCGAGTTTCTTGACATCTAATTCGATTTGCAACGGAAGTTCGGACAAGGCAGGCGCCAGATTAGACGGCAGATACGACTCTTTTGGCTGCTCGATAATTTGCACTGATTTACAGGAAACTGCAAATAAAGCCACAGCAAAAAGCACAAGTTTAATTGATAATTTTTTCATTGTTCTCATTTTTAATTCAATACAAAAAGTATTTTATTTAATTCGGGTGCAAAATTAGAACTTATATTTGGAATGAGCGACAAAAATTGCCAAAAAACGACAAATGAAAGAAGAATAAACAGGAAGTAACACAAATAGCCAATTTTGACATAGATATTTGAAGCAAGAGCCGATAATATGTTGTACAACATAATTGCAAATCAGGACACCTCAGCACAGTTGTTAAATGTTCATTAAGCAACAATTTATTTCGATATATTAACTTTCGCGCTAATCTAATATTGTATTTGTTCAATATCTTTGCATTCCGAATGTGGAAACATGTTTCAAATATGGAAATTGCGAAAGAAGAAATAGAAGAGTCATACAAAGTTCCGAATCTCGAAAAAGGGATTGCTGTACTCGAATTGTTGTCAGAAAACAGTTCGGGTTTGAGCCTGCAAGAGATAAAGACGACTCTCGATATTTCGCAAACCACTGCCTATCGAATTCTTAACACACTGGTTCGACTGGGCTACCTGAGCTACAACGAGCAGGGACGATACTACCAGTTGACCCGCAAGATGCTGACAGTCGGTTTTCGGTCCATACAGGAACACAATTTGCTGGAGCGGGTATTGCCGAAGCTTCGGTCGTTGCGCGACAGACTGCGCGAAACGGTCTGTTTCGGAGTAATGGGCACAGATAAAGCACTCTTTGTGGAGCAGGCCATTGGCTCATATCCATTCTGTTTTGTATTGTCGCCGGGCAAATCTATCGAGCTACACTGTTCGGCACCGGGCAAGGCAATGATGGCATTTATGCCGGAGAATGTTCGCAATAACTATTTGTCGAAAATGAATTACGAAATTTTCAATTCGCGAACAATCAAAAACAAGACGGAATATCTGGCAGAACTTGACCGGGTGCAAAAACAGGGTTTCGCCGTGGACAAAGAAGAAGAGATGAGCGGAGTGGTGTGCGTGGGAACACCCATTTTCAACTACGACGCCTATCCGTGTGGCGCAATCTGGATATCAGGCCCGAAAGACCGGCTTCCGGACGAAACAATACTTGGCGTAGCACAGATACTGAAAGAGGCAACGGCTGAAATATCCGGCGACCTGGGGTATCTGAGTAATTCATAATGCATAATTCATAATTGCGATCTATCTAACTACCTGAAAACTGAAAACAAACAAATACGATGAAACGAATAAGCTCTATAATTGTCCTGACATTGTTGCTTTGCTCTATTTTCTTTCTGAATTTCACGCCAAAAAAGGGTGAATTTTACGAAGGAAAGCCACTATTTATCACCGATATAGAAGTGCAAAGCCAGTATGGGCTATTTCTGTCTCAGAAAGGCACCAAAAGCGTGGTGTGCTACAACAACGACCTGACAAAAATAGAAAAGAGCTGGACATTTGACGAAATACCAACCGGAATAGCCGTCAACGAAGAAAAACTCTACGTCACCACTTTCGAAACAGTGGGGAAAGTACACATCATCAACCTGAAAAACAATGCTGTAGAAAAGGTAATCACGATCGGTTCTGGTGCGACATCGCCCACGTTGAGCGCCGATAACAGGTTTCTCTTTGTGTGCAATCAGTTTCAGAATACAGTGTCGAGAATCGACTGCCAAACCCAAACAATAGCCGGAGAAGTGAAAGTATTGCGCGAACCACGTGCACTGGCGCTGAGCAAAAACGGGAAATATTTGTTTGTGGCCAACTATCTGCCGGCACAGCAAGCCAATGTGGACACGGTAGCTGCCTGCGTTTCGGTGGTAACCTTGTCTGACTTCAAAAAGATTAAAGATATACAACTGGCCAATGGTAGCAATGCAGTGCAAAGCCTTTGCCTGATAAACAACGATGAATATTTGCTGGTGGTGCACAATCTGGGACGTTTTCAGGTACCCACCAGTCAGCTGCAACAAGGGTGGATGAACACCAGCGCCATGAGCGTAGTTAATGTTGAGAATCTGACCTGCGAAGGTGCTGTGCTGCTGGATGAACCGGAGCGAGGGGCAGGCGGTGTATGGGGCATTGCGTGTAATGAGAAAAACATAATTGTGACCCAGTTTGGAACACACGAAGTAAGCATCATCGACCATGCTGCCTTTATTGAGAAATACAAAAGCTATCCCGATAAAACCACCCTATCGTACGATCTTCGATTCCTGTATGGCATTCGCGATCGCATAAAGCTACAAGGCAATGGCCCCCGCGAAATAGAGCTTGTGGGCGACAAAGTGATTATACCCACCTATTTTTCGGATACGCTCAACACCCTCGACCTGAACAGCAAGACGGTAGATGCAGTAGGGCTGGTGAAAAACCGGGTTGAAACCGACGAACAAAAAGGTGAGAAATATTTTAACGACGCCACCTATTGTTTTCAGAACTGGCAGTCTTGCAGCGGTTGCCACCCCGGCGAAGCACGAACTGACGCTATGAACTGGGACCTGATGAACGATGGAATGGGCAATTCGAAAAACTGCAAAAGTATGCTCTATTCGCATGCCACACCACCAAGCATGATATCCGGCATTCGTGCAAAAGCAGAAATTGCTGTCAGAAAAGGATTCAATCTGATACAGTTTGCCGATATACCCGAGCCCAAAGCCATCTGTGTAGATAAATATCTGATAAGCCTGAAACCGGTGCCCAGTCCGTATCTGGTAAACGGACAGCTTTCGGCCAAGGCAATGGCCGGTCGTGAGGTGTACGAAAAAATGGAGTGTCAGAAATGCCACTCAGGTCCCTATTTTACCGACCTGAAAATGTATCGCATCGGCGACAACATCGAATTTGAAAAGGGATGGGACACCCCGACTTTGGTCGAAGTATGGCGAACAGCCCCCTATCTTTTCGACGGCAGAGCAGCTACCATGCGCGATGTATTTGTAAAACACAAACACGGAATAGAGAAAAAAATATCGCCCAAGGAGGTAGATGAATTGGTAGAATATGTAAATTCACTTTAATCTTTGGAGAAAAGGAGACAATGAAAAACCTGAATTTAGCCATTGAATATTTTAGCACAACAGCTGGTGCAACGTTTGAGGAGACCACTCAACGCATTATTGATCAGTTGGATTTCGGAAAAAGAACCCCTTTGCGGTTTGTCTTTTTCGGAATTCCGCAGAGCGACTATGAGTACTGCAACGAATTGACCATTCTTAAATCGAAGGTAAAGGAAAAGTTTGGCAAACAAACGCCGGTTATCAGCTACGTATCTCAGCGACCTCTGTGCAACAATGCTCTGGTACTGGAAGCTCACAGCACAGAAATCAGCAGTGAGCGGGTGATTCATCACCGGAAGTTTGAGCACACAGATTATATCACGGTTGAAGATACAAACGCAAAAAAACTATCGTTAGGTGGAATCATCGCCTGCGATTTTCGATTGTCTATTTTTGAACAATCGATGCAGATTTTCGAAAAGATAAAAAAGATAATGGAGATAGAGCAAATGCCTATCAGCTCTATCGTCAGACAATGGAACTACATTGCAAATATTACATTAGTAAAAGACGAGAAGCAACATTATCAGGAGTTTAACGATGCACGCACACACTTCTACAACCAAACCACCTGGCCCAACGGATATCCCGCAGCTACGGGTATTGGCACAGAAAATGGCGGCGTGGTAGTCGATTTGTTTGCGGTTATGCCAAAGAAAGAAAATGTTTGTATCTTTGCACTGGACAACAAATTGCAAGTGGCGGCACACGCCTACTCGCAACAAGTTCTGATCGGGCAGGAAGATGCTGTTTTCAAAACACGTACCACACCCAAATTTGAACGGGGAAAGGTTGTGTATGCCAACAAGGAGTCTCTGGTGTACATTTCGGGCACAGCGGCTATCCGGGGCGAAGCAAGCCTCGAAGGTGTAGGCATCAAAGCACAAACAGTGACTACGCTCGAAAACATCGACTATCTGACTTCGGTAGAGAATATGCAAAATGCGGGTGTTCCCTGCGTAAAGGCTGTGGAAATGAAGAGTCTGCGCATTTACCTGAAAGAACCACAATACTATGATGAGGCCAAAGAGGTGGTTGACCGAATGTCACCCGAAGTGCCCTCAGTCTATTTGCTCGGCGATATATGCCGGGATAACCTGCTGATTGAAATAGAAGGAATAGCAACCAATTACTAAACACAATACAGATTATGAAAACAAAAGGAACAATCACCATGCTATTGACTTTAGCACTTTGCTTTGGAACAGTAAGCAATACAATGGCTAAAGGCGCAAAGGAGAGTGCAAAAACAGAGAAAAAAGCACTTTACCAAAAGAAATACACCAATGCTGATTATTACAAAAATGGCCAATTCGACAAAGAGGTTGGAATGAAAGCGATGAAAGACATGTTTGCCTTCTACGGTGTGCCGTTTACCGATTTTATGGCCAAAAATATGTGGGTAACCGACTTTGGTTTGGGCGATTTCGAAAACATCGGAATGGGTGGAATTTTCTACGTAAACGATGCTGAGCACAATGTATTCGGACATGAGATTTATCTATTACCAAACCAAATGATTGCAGAGCATTGCCACGTGGCCTCAGATTATCCGGCTAAACACGAAGCAGGTCTTGTACGCTACGGTGGCGGTTACAACTTCTGCATTGGCGAACCAACGCCTAACGCACCCAAACTGCCTGCCAGCCAAAAAAACTTCATCACACTGAAACATTTTGATGTAAAAAAAGCGGGCGATATGGTTTATCTCTCTAAAATCGAAACCAAACACTTCCTGTATGCCGGCCCTCACGGCATGATTGTGACCGAATTCGGTACATACCACGACAATGCCGGACTTCGTTTCAGCAACCCGGGTGTAAAATTCTAAGAAAAACAATATTTTAAACTTATTCAATTATGAAGACGAAATTAATTTTAACAGCAGTATTAACCGTTATGTTCGGAATAGCCGCAATAGCTGCTACGCCGGCAAAAAAAACAAACGCAAAAACAAAAATGACAGCAACAGCAACTTACAAAAAGAAGTACACCAATGCTGATTTTTACACCAATGGCAAGTTTAATCAGGAAGTGGCGATGAAAGCATACAAAGATATGTTTGCTTTTTATGGGGTAGAATTTACAGAACTTATGGCCAAAAACATGTGGGTTTCCGACTTTGGTTTGGGCGATTTCGAAAACGTGGGTATGGGTGGAATTTTCTGGATCAACGATGCAGAGCACAACTATTTCGGACACGAAATTTACCTGTTGCCCAATCAGATGATTGTAGAGCACGCTCACGTACCAACTAAATACAAAGCAAAATTTGAAAGCTGGTTGGTTCGCAACGGATCTTGCTTCAACTTCGGCATTGGCGAAACCACAGCTAACAACCCGGCAATTCCGGCTAGCCAAAAAGGTTTCACTACTGTTTCGCATTGCGAGAAAATGGAAGTAGGCGATATCCGCACATTGGCCAAAATCGAAAGCAAACATTTCCTGATGGCAGGAAGTGCAGGTGTTATTGTGACTGAGTTTGGATGCTACCACGATAACGATGGACTTCGTTTCACCAATCCCGGCGTAAAATTTTAAACTAATTCTGCCTGAAAAAAGGCGCAAAAGAAATCAATTTATAACCATTAAAAAAATTATCAACCATGAGAACAATTAATCATTTCGGTGTTCCGACAACAACTGTTCAAAAAGATGAAATCTATGTAGATGGACTGAAATTGCATTTGACAGACTTTAGCAAAAGCGAAAATAAGATTGAATTTTTACGTTTTGAAGATGGCTCATGCATGCCCGAAATCATTCAAAAGGTAGCTCACATCGCTTACGAAGTGCCCAACCTCGAAGAGGCATTGGCTGGTAAAGAGGTGATTGTAGAGCCTATGATTGGCGGCCCCGGTTTGACCATCGCATTCATCGTAGAAGAGGGAATACCCATCGAGTTGATGTGTTTCGACAAAAACTAATAAATCATCATTCAGAGCTCATTTGTCTTGGAATAAATAACAATTCCGGACAACTGAGAGTCTGATACTTTAGCGAAAAACAACAAAATATTCACATTACAAAAAAACTTATTTTTATCATGAGCGAAAAAATTATGACGAAGTTCATCAATGAACCAGACAACATCACAGCAGAATTATTAGAGGGTTATGTAATGGCGTATAGCGATATCGTAAAACTCGATGGCGAAAACATTGTTGTGCGTGTGAACGCAAAAAGCGAAGACAAAGTAGCCATCGTTACTTTGGGTGGCGCCGGACACGAGCCTGCATTGAGCGGATTCGTAGGTGAAGGTATGCTGGATTGCTCTGTAGTTGGTGATGTATTCGCAGCTCCGGGTGCTCAACGTTTGTTTCAGGCGTTGCAAAAATTCAAACGCGAAGCAGGTATCCTGTTAGTGGTATTGAATCACTCAGGCGATATTATGAGTGCCAATATGGCCTGTCAATTGGCTGAGCGTGCCGGCATCAAAGTAAAACAAATTGTTACTCACGAAGATATCAGCGCCGGTTTGGATACTCCTGCTGAAGATTGCCGTGGTTTGGCTGGTTGTATTCCTCTCTACAAAATAGTAGGTGCTGCTTCTGAAGAAGGCAAAACATTGGAAGAAATCTACGAAATCGGAGAGCGCTTCAACCAGCAAATGGCTACTTTGGCTGTGGCAATGGGCTCTTGTACTCACCCACAAAACGGCGCGTTGATTTCTCAACTTGCACCGGGCGAAATGGAAATCGGTATGGGACAACACGGCGAAGGCGGTGGTGGTCGTCAAATGTTGATTTCTGCAGACGATACTGCTGAGAAAATGATTGCTCAACTGATGCAAAAAGTTCAGCCTAAAGCAGGCGACAACGCTATTCTGATTATGAATGGTGTAGGTGCTACCACGCTGATGGAGTTGAACATCGTTTTCCGCAAAGCATGTCAAATATTGAATGCTGCAGGTGTAACTGTAGTTGAAGGTAAAATTGGCGAGTTGTTGACAGTTCAGGAATTGTCTGGTTTCCAAATGATTTTGGGTAAACTGGATGCTGACCACGTTGATTTGTTGAAAAACAAAATGGCGAACTCACCTTACTGGACTACAATCGGTAAATAATTCAGAATAAAATAAAAACCACCCCTTGTCGTGTAACAACGGCAAGGGGTTTCAAACTTAGATTATGGAAAAATTGACTATTGAGGATTTCAAAAAAATGATTGCTTTGGCATTGACCAACATCTCTGCCAGAGAAGATGAGTTTTCGGCACTGGATGCTGTAATCGGTGACGGCGACCACGGAACTGCTATTGTACAGGCGTTCAAAGCAGTAACAGAAGCGACTGAGAACGGAACTGAATTCAAGGCTATGCTGGACGAAGTTGGTTTCAACGTAATGTTGAAAACAAGCGGATCGACAAGTACATTGTTGGGCGGATTTTTCCTGGGAATGAGCGATGCTGCTAAGGGAACAGAATTGACTGCAACTGAAGTAAAAGCGATGTTTTCGGGTGCATTGGCCGGTGTAAAAAAACAGACAAAAGCTCTGCGTGGCGACAAAACAATGATGGATGCATTGATTCCTGCTATCGAGGCTATCGAAGCATGCGATTCGACAGACATCAAAGTAATCATACAAGCCGGTGCTGAGGCTGCTTTGGCCGGTGCCAAAGAGACTGTGCAGATGAAAGCTAATTTCGGACGTGCCCGCAACTACGGTGAGCGCTCTATCGGACACGCTGATTCGGGTGCATCATCATGGTCTTGCATGTTTGAGTCATTTGCAAACGCATTGTAATTAAAAGAACTACAACTATTTATTAACACACTAAAAAGCTTTACAAAAATGGCAGATTTAGATGATCTTAGAGAAGGTAATAAATTTGGAATTGGACAGGCAGTAAAAAATCAGACATTCCACATCAAGGGTGCAGACAATCTTTCGTGGGGAATGAAAGACCGCTTATCGCGTATCTTCAATCCAAAAACAGGCAAGTCAGTCATGTTGGCCTTCGACCACGGATTCATCATGGGTCCTACCTCAGGGGTAGAGAGAATCGATATTACTATCGCACCTTTGATGGAGTATGCAGATTGCTTGATGTGCTCTCGTGGCATATTGCAATCATCTGTTCCTGCAAGCACAAACAAACCTATCTGTTTGAGATCAGACGCCGGAACAACTATTCTGACCGAGCTGAACGACAATGTGGTGATCGACATCGAAGATGCTATCCGCATGAATGTATCGGCAATGGCTGTGATGATGGCAATCGGCGATCCGAAAATGGAGGCTAAAACAGTGTCAAACCTTTTCAGAACAGCTGATTTGGGATCAAAATACGGAATTCCTGTGATGGGTGTTACGGCCGTAGGTAAAGATATGGCGCGCGATTCCCGTTATTTCGGACTGGCCTCACGCGTTTGCGCCGAAAATGGTGCGAACATTGTGAAAACTTATTACTGCGATGGATTCGAAAATGTGGTTGCCGCATGTCCGGTGCCTATTGTTATCGCAGGTGGAAAAAAATTACCCGAACTCGAAGCGTTGGAGCTGTGCTACAAAGCGATAAACGACGGAGCAGCAGGTGTGGATATGGGACGAAATGTGTTTCAGTCTGAAGATCCTGTTGCCATGATTCAAGCCGTTCATGCTTTGGTACACGAAAACCTGGCTCCGGTAGTAGCTTTCGAAATGTTCAACGATTTGAAATCGAAATAAGCAATCTCGGTTAACCTGAATTACGTTTGGCGCCGCTTGCGGTTGCCAAACGTTTTATACACAAATAAAAGCACAGTTCAGGACACACAATATACAGACTAAACCTTTATTTCACAAGCAATTAATCAGAAGACATACAATGCGTAAAATATCAACAATTCTGCTTGGGTTTATCCTATTATCGCTGCATGCAGTATATTCGCAGGAAAACTACTTTATCATGAGTGGTTGTTCGTCAAACAGAATTTCTATCATTGAAAAATTGACCCAAAAAGAGCTGTGGTCGCACCCATTGGAGAAATCTCAGGAGTGTAACAGTGCAGCGATGGATGCAAAAGGTCGGGTGGTGTACTCGTACAAACAGGGTGCCAAATTAGTGACGCTCGATCACAAAGTGGTTTGGGACTATCAGTCCGGCGAAAAAACGGAACTTCAATGTGCAGATGTTCTTCCCGACGGAGGCTACATACTGGGTATCTGCGGAACACCCTCGAAGATTGTTGAGCTCGACAAAAAGGGTAAAGTGCGCAAAGAAATAACATTCGAAACCGGCATAAAGCATCCTCACGGACAATTCCGCATTATTACCAAAACGAAAAAAGGCACCTACATCGTGCCGGTAATGGGCGGAAAAACGGTGTTGGAGTTGGATGCAAACGGCAAAGAGATATCGAGACAAACCGTAGAAGGTAATCTTTTTTCTGCATTCGAATTATCCGACAACAAATTCATGATTTCGTGCGGGGATGCCCATCAACTGGTATCTCTGGATATGAAAACCGGCGAGAAACAATGCCGTGTAGCTCAAAACGACATTCCGGGTGTATCGCTGTTATTTGTTGCCCGTATATGCCCGCTGAGCAATGGCAATTATATCATTTGCAACTGGGACGGACACGCCGGCGAGGTCGGAGTAAAAGAGCCTCAATTGGTCGAAATAGACACAAAGAATCAGGTGGTATGGCAACTGAACGAAAAAAAAACGTTCGGCAAAATATCCACCATACAGATTGTCAACAATAAGAAAGCAATTAAATCTTTAACAAAATAATCAATTACAAATAACACTTATAAACTATGACTAAACGAACGGGACTACTGCTGACCGCCGCGATTGTGATACAGTCACTTTGCGCGCAGGCACCGAAAAAAGCCCTTCCGGTCACATGGATTGACGCCGCTATGTCTTACAAGGCAGAATTGCAAGGTAAGCAAAAAGCGATCGGATACCCTGTTGAATCGGAAGAAGTAAAAAAAGGAGAGCCGAAAACAATTACGGCTAATGTAACCAATCTGGATCACATTGCATTGATAATCACGCCGGGTAAGGATGGAAAAATCAATGAAGATGCGATTTGGGCAAACGCAAAAGTTTACACCAAAGAGGGTGTTGCTGTCGATATTAAAGATCTGAAGATTGATGGATATTCAAGCCTTACAGAGAACCTGCACAGACACCCTGTTGTGATAAACAATGCAAAAATTAATAGTTCAATTTTACAATCACCCAACGGTTATGTATATGTACCTTTGGATAAGAAGTATGTTCGCTTCGAATCTCAAATTGGTATTGATGACGAAGGTGATGCCAAAACCACCACAGTTTTCCGGATTCAATCGGAGAGCGGACGTGTACAGTACAAAGATTTGGAAAAACGTTTCCCACAAGAGTGTTATTCGTTCTTCCCGTTCAGCACATACATTGGTGAGCGCTGGTTGACTAACGGTTGTACCGCTGGTGAGAAAAAAGCTTTGGCACGTATCATTGGTAAATTTAAGGTAAAAGAGTTTTACAGCAACGAAGTGAAGAAGATTGAAGCTCTTCCTGCGGCCAAACAAACTGCGGCCTACCTGTCGCTGTTCAAAGAGGTTTTCAATGTGATGAAAATTGAAGATGAGCTTTCGTGGATCAATATGAAAGCGGTTAATCTGGCTTTCAACGACATGAAAAACAGCAAAGGATTCAATGTTGTGGCCAATCAGGAGAAACTTAATCAGTTGACTGCGTTGGTGAACGGTGGTTTTGACGGAATTTACAGCAAGGATGCCAAAGCGATAGAAAATGCGAAAAAGGCGATTGCTCTGAAAAAAGAGATTTTATTTGCCAATCCTGTTCTGGATATGGATAAAATCGTGGTTGGTCGCTACAAACTGGGTTCGAAAGCCCGTTTTTGCAATTCCTCTTCGTTGGGAACGCAAGGCAACAACTGGTCGCACCAATCGTCTGCACCCCGCAGCGGATTTGATGCAGAGATTACGTTGCTTTCGAATTTGAGAAACGGATTGAAATACAACACTATTTTCAAATCAGACAACACATCTTCTGTTCCTTTCATTTCGATGCACTGGAATGGCGACCGCATGATGTTTTCTAAGATTGACGAAAAAGGCCGCTGGCAGGTGTATGAAGTGGGTGTAGATGGCAAAAACCTGAAGCAGCTGACTAAACCCGAAGAGTCGGATATTGAGTATTACGATGGAACCTATTTGCCAAGCGGAAAAATTGTTGCTGTCTCTAACGTTGGCTATCAGGCTGTACCCTGTGTAAACGGTGGCGATCAGGTAGGTAACCTTTGTTTGATTGACCCGAACACGCAAAAAATGCGTCGTTTGACTTTCGATCAGGAGAGTAATTATAATCCTGTGGTTATGAATAACGGACGTGTTATGTTTACCCGTTGGGAGTATACCGACCTCACTCACTACTATTCCCGTATCGTGATGCACATGAATCCCGATGGAACTGAGCAAAAAGCATTATACGGTAGTGGTTCCTACTTCCCGAATACCACTTTCGATATACAACCGCTTCCGGGAAACACTTCCCGCTTCATCGGAATTATTACCGGCCACCACGGAACTGTTCGTTCAGGTCGTCTGATTATATTCGATCCGGCCAAATCGCGCAAAGACGAAAAAGGTATGTTGCAGGAGATTCCTTACCGAGACCGCCCAATCGAGCCTATTATCAAAGATCAAATGGTAGATGGCGTATGGCCTCAGTTTATCAAACCAATGCCTTTGAACGAGAAATATTTCCTCGTAACAGCCAAGCTGGATAACGAAGGTCTGTGGGGTCTTTACCTGGTGGATATTTACGACAACATGACTCAGATTGCCGAGGTAGAAGGCGAAGGATACATCAACGCCAACCCGGTAGTGAGCAAACCTGTTCCACCGATGATTCCCGACAAAATAAAAGAAGACAGCAAAGAGGCGTCTGTATTTATTCAGGACATCTACGAAGGTGAGGGTCTGAAAAACGTTCCACGCGGAACAGTGAAGAAAGTACGTATTTTCGCTTACGAATATGCCTACAACCGTTCACCATCGAACCACGATGCACAAGGTATTCAGAGTGGATGGGACATCAAACGTCTGTTGGGTGAAGCACCGGTTGAAGCCGATGGTTCTGTCGGATTCAAAATTCCCGCCAACACACCAATCTCAATTCAGCCATTGGATGAAGAGGGACGTGCACTGCAATGGATGCGTAGCTGGACAACAGGTATGCCGGGCGAAGTAATCTCTTGTGTGGGTTGCCACGAAGACCAGAATCAGATACCGAAACCGAAATCAACTCTGGCATCGAAAAAAACGCCTAAAATGATTGAGGCACCTGAGGGTGGTGTTCGTTCATTCACCTACGAACTCGAAGTTCAACCTGTACTCGACAGAGCTTGTGTGGCTTGTCACAACGGCACCAAAGGCAACATCGACTACACCCCCGGTAAAATTGATCCGTTCTCGAAATACAGCAAGAGCTACCTCAACCTGCATCCTTACGTATTCCGTCAGGGACCCGAGGCAGAGATGGAAGTGCTCAACCCTTACGAATATCACGCCAATGTGAGCTACCTCATTCAAATGTTGAAAAGAGGACACCACGGAGTGAAACTGACCGACAAAGAGTGGAAATCGCTTTATACCTGGATCGACCTGAATGCACCTTACCACGGATCATTCAAGGCTGAGCAGTTCAAAGGTTTTGATCAGATTAAACGTCGTATCGAACTCACCGAGAAATATGGCCGTGCAGGTGTAGACTGGCAGTCAGAAATAAAAGCTTATGCCGACTACCTGAAAAAACAACCCAAAGCAGAAGCTGTCATGCCTGCTCAGGTTGTGACCAAAGCTCAGAAAGAGGTAAAAGTAAAAGGATGGCCATTCACGGCAGATCAGGCAAAAACAATGCTGGCCAAAGAGGCTCAAACCAAAAAAGTGGTTGACCTGGGTAATGGTATCAAAATGACTTTTGTGCGCATTCCTGCCGGAGCATTTGTAATGGGTAAAGCCGGAAATTCTGACTACTCGCCTGCCATGCCAATGAAAGTTGAAAAAGCATTCTGGATGAGTGAAATTGAGGTGAGCAACGAGCAGATGCGTGCGTTGGTTCCTTCGCACAACAGCCGTTTCATTCAACAACAATGGAAAGACCACACCACCCCCGGCTATGTAGCCAACAACCCTGAGCAGCCTGCTATCCGTATGACCTGGAACGAGGCTGTGAAGTATTGTGAGAAACTGAGTGCAAAAACCGGCTTAAAAGCCAATCTGCCGACAGAAACTCAGTGGGAATGGGCTTGCCGCGCAGGTAGCAACTCAGACTTCTGGTATGGTAATTTCAACACTAACTTTGGTCAGTTCGAAAATTTAGCTGACAAACAGTTGAATAAACTGGCTGTAAGTGGTGTGAATCCTCAGCCAATGCCCGAAACATGGGAATGGTATAAATATTACACTTTCCACCCGAAAGACAACACCGTTGATGACGGTTCGTTCCTGACCGTGAAAGGTGCCGGCTACAAAGCCAATGCATTCGGACTGTATGATATGCAGGGTAATGTGTCTGAGTGGACAAGATCAGACTATGTGCCTTATCCGTTGAATCCTAAAAAACCGGCTTCGGCTACTGAAAAAGTGGTTCGTGGTGGTTCATGGGAAGATGCACCAAAAACTTCAACAGCTTACTTCCGTAAGTCTTACTATCCATGGCAAAGCGTTCACAACGTGGGCTTCCGTGTGATTCTTGAAGATTAAACATACAATAAAAGGGGCTGATTATTCTTTTTGATCAGCCCTTTTTTTTCTTTTTCCTGACTTTCTATTGCATACAAAAATACAAACCTGTTTCAGGTTATTGGCTCTCTCTTTCGCAATTCTCAAAAACACAGTCAATTTACACACAATCAGATTCGGCAGTCAGGAGTGCCGGATTTTTTCATATACCCGCAAAGGAGAAATATTTTAAACCAATAACTATGATAAAAAGACTAAAACTACTACTGGTTGCTGTTGTTGCTGTTCAGGCCATCAGCGCACAGGTAACTAAAAATCAGACGCCCGCTACCTGGGTCGATCTGGCGGTTGCCTACAAAGCCGAAAATCAGAAAAAACAACGGGCTCAGGGCTTCCCCGTCGAGTCGGAAGAGGTAAAGAAAGGCGAAATCAAAAAGATTTCGGCCAATGTAACCAACCTCAGTCAAATTGTGCTGGTCGCCATTGCCAAACCATCGGGTATGACCAACGACAATGCTTTCTGGGCAAATGCCACCCTGTTTGCCGCCGATGGAACAAGCATTAAACTATCAGACCTGAAAATAAAAGGGTATGCCAAAATCAACCAAAACTCGAAAGGCACACCCGTAACGGTCAGCAAAAAAGAGGTACAAAACACCGTTTTGTCTGCGGTCAACGGACTAATCATGGTGCCCCTCGACAAGAAATATGTGCGGTTCGAATCTGAAATCGGGATAGACGATGCCGGTTCGAAATACAATGTTGTTTTCCGCATTCAGACAGAGAGCGGACAAACACAACTGGCGGATCTGACAAAAAGATTTCCCGCCGAAACCTTCTCATTCTTTCCGTTTTCGGGTACCACGGGCGAGCTTTGGCTCACCGGCGAGGGTAACTCAAACGAAAAAATGGCTCTCAATAAAATAATTGATAAGCTCGAAGACAAGACATACTTTAAAGAAGAAGCTGCAAAAGTAGCCAATCTGCCTGCCGAAAAACAGGCTTCGGCTTACCTCAAACTTTTTCTGTCGGCTTTCAACATTGCGAAGCTGACACCCGAACTGGAATGGATCAACCTCAAAGCCATTAAACTGGCCGTGGAAGATATGTCGAAGAATAAGGCATACAACGCAGCAGCCAATCTCGAAAAACTGAATCAGCTGACTACGCTGGTCAACACCGGTTTTGCAGGAATATACAAAAACGACCCGACTGCCATTGCCGCAGCCAAACGCGCTATTGCACTCAAAAAAGAGATACTATTTGCCAATCCGGCTCTCGATATAGACAAAATTATTGTCGGAAGATATAAAATTGGCAACAAAGCCCGCTTCTGCAACCCATCATCAATGGGCACACAACCCAACAACTGGACGCATCAGCTTTCGGCTTCCCGCTTGGGTTTCGATGCCGAAATTGTACAGCTTTCAAATCTGAGAAATAAGATGAGTATCACCCCGATATTCAAACCCGAAAATGGCTCTTCGGTGCCCGATATCAACCTGCACTGGAATGCCGACCGGCTGATGTTTTCGATGGCCGACGAGGCTCAACGCTGGCAGGTGTACGAAATCGGAATTGATGGAAAAAATCTGAAAAGACTGACCAAATCGGAAGAGTCGGATCTCGAATTTTTCGACGGCACCTACCTGCCCAACGGCAAAATCATTGCCGCATCCAACATCGGTTATCAGGCTGTACCCTGCGTGACAGGCAAAGACCCCGTGGCCAACTTTTGTCTGATAGACCCCAATACCCAAAAACTGCGCCGGTTGACCTTCGATCAGGAGAGCGAATGGGGACCGGTGGTGATGAACAATGGCCGTGTGATGTACACCCGTTGGGAATACACCGACCTGACACACTACTTTTCGCGCATTGTGATGCACATGAACCCCGACGGAACAGAGCAGAAATCGCTCTACGGCAGCGGGTCGTATTTCCCCAACAGCACATTCGACATCAAACCACTTCCGGGCAATACCTCTCGTTTTGTGGGTATTATTTCGGGACACCACGGCACCGTTCGCTCAGGTCGGATGATAATCTTTGATCCCGCCAAATCGCGCAAAGACGAAAAAGGGATGATTCAGGAAATACCCTTCCGCGATCGTCCGATTAAACCAATCATCATCGATCAGATGGTAGATGGTGTATGGCCTCAGTTTATCAAACCCAACCCGCTCAACGAAAAGTATTTTCTGGTGACCGCCAAGCTGGCCAACGAAGGTTTGTGGGGACTTTATCTGGTAGATATCTACGACAACATGACCCTGATAGCCGAAGCAGAAGGTGAAGGATTTATCAATGCCAATCCTGTGATGGCACGCCCTGTTCCGGCCAATATCCCCGACAAGGTAAAAGAGGATAGCAAAGAATCGTCTGTCTTTATTCAGGATATATACGAAGGCGAAGGCCTAAACGGTGTGCCACGCGGCACGGTGAAAACAGTTCGTGTATTCGCTTACGAATATGCCTACAACATGTCGCCATCGAACCACAGAGCACACGGCATACAAAGTGGATGGGACATGAAACGACTGCTGGGAGAAGCACCGGTAGAAGCCGATGGCTCTGTCACATTTAAAGTTCCGGCCAATACCCCGATTTCGATACAGCCACTCGATGCCGAAGGTCGCGCTTTGCAGTGGATGCGTAGCTGGACAACCGGTATGCCGGGCGAAGTGATATCGTGCGTTGGATGCCACGAAGACCAAAATCAGATACCTAAACCCAAATCGACTATCGCATCGAAAAAAATGCCAATGCCGCTGACAAAACCCGAAGGCGGAACCCGTGCATTTACGTTCAATCTCGAAGTTCAGCCCGTGCTCGACCGCGCCTGCGTATCGTGTCACGATGGGTCGAAAGGCAATATAGACTATACATCCGGCAAAATGGATCAGTTCTCGGGATTCAGCAAGAGCTACCTCAATCTGCATCCTTATGTATTCCGTCAGGGACCGGAGGCAGAAATGGAAGTGCTCAATCCCTACGAATACCACGCCAATGTGAGTCCGCTCATTCAGATGCTTAAACGTGGCCACCACGGCGTAAAGCTGACCGACAAAGAGTATCGGGCACTCTACAACTGGATAGACTTTAATGCGCCCTACCACGGTGTGTTTCAGGCAGAAATATTCAAAGGCTTTGATCAGATTAAGCGCCGGATTGAGCTGACGGAGAAATATGGTCGTGCAGGTGTTGACTGGCAGGGAGAGCTGAAAGCATACAGCGACTACCTGAGCAAACAACCCAAAACAGTAGCCGAAATGCCGGTGAAAACGGTAGCCAAAGCGCCAAAAACAGCCAAAGCCAAGGGATGGCCATTCACGGCAGAAAAGGCCAAAGAGATGCTGTCGAAAGAGGCAGAAACCCGCAAAATTGTAGATCTGGGCAATGGTGTGAAAATGACCTTCGTCCGCATTCCCGCCGGCTCATTCGTGATGGGAAAACAGGGAGATACCCATTTTTCGCCCGCCACACCGGTAAAAATTGAGAAAGCCTTTTGGATGGCCGAAATAGAAGTGAGCAACGAGCAGATGCGCGCCATTGTACCGACACACAACAGCCGCTTTATACAGCAGCAGTGGAAAGACCACGTTAACCCCGGCTATGTAGCCAATAATCCGGAGCAACCTGCCATTCGCGTAAGCTACAACGACGCTATGGATTATTGCCGCAAACTAACCGCCAAAACCGGACTGAAAGCCACTCTGCCTACCGAAGCCCAATGGGAATGGGCATGCAGAGCCGGCAGCAATACCGATTTCTGGTACGGAAATATGGGCGACAACTTCGCTGCGTTTGAGAACATGGCCGATAAGCAGGTAAACAAGCTGGCCGTTAGCGGTGTAAATCCGCAACCGATGCCCGAAACCTGGGAGTGGTACAAATACTATACCTACCACCCGAAAGATAACACTGTGGACGATGGCTCATTCCTTACCGTAAAAGGTGCCGGATACAAACCTAACGCATTCGGACTGTACGATATGCAGGGGAATGTGTCGGAATGGACCAGCTCTGACTTCCTGCCTTACCCCTACAACCCCAAATTGAAGGGCAACGGAACGGAAAAAGTGGTTCGCGGAGGTTCGTGGATAGATGCGCCCCAAACATCTACGGCATTCTACCGCAAGTCGTTCTATGCCTGGCAAAAGGTGCACAACGTAGGTTTCCGTGTGATACTCGAAGATTAATCGTCGAATATTCAGAAACGAAATACAACTAAAAAAGAGGGTGTCCTGCAATTAGGAACACCCTCTTTTCTTTTATACCCGACTTAA
>CAZHNZ010000035.1:16481-33579 GCA_964534355.1 uncultured Parabacteroides sp. | reverse complement strand
TGGGACTGGCTTTTTCGAGAAACTACCAGATAGGCCGGATATACGATGTATTGTATTTGTGCCGCAGATGGGAGGGTAACTCAGATGCATCGCTAAGTATAGAGAAGCAGAACATCAACAACAGTTACAAAGATAAAATCAGAACCGTGGAGTTGCAAGCCCGTCTGAATAAAATGTCGGAATACGAAATTAATTAAAACCAACTATGTCCCGAATCATATCAGAATCAGAATTAACAGCCTATTTGACCGGCGGTAGCTTGTCGGCCCGTGTGCGTGCATTGCTTCACCACCAATGGGATAATTTCCCGATGGCAAAAGGATTTCACGATGCTTTGGGCGGTGTACAGGAGAAAAGCATAACCGTGTCGGGAAGTACGGTGCGGGTACAGTTTAATCCGGCCCGCATTGTCTCGTCGGCTGCCAAAGTTGATAGTGAATCGATACAGGCGCGGAAGTGTTTTTTGTGCGAAGCCAACCTACCTGCTGAGCAGAAGGGGTTGCCATTTGGTACTGAGTATCTGATGCTGTGCAATCCGTTTCTGATTTTTCCGGAGCACCTCACTGTGCCACATCTCACGCATACCGATCAGCGGATATCGGGCCGGGTGGGAGATATGCTGGCACTGGCTGAAGAGCTGTCTGATTATGTAATTTTTTATAACGGTCCGCAATGTGGAGCCTCTGCACCCGATCATTTTCATTTTCAGGCCGGCAACAAGGGTTTCTTACCGTTGGAAGCTGATTTGCACACGATTGTGACCCAAAGCGGCGAAGAGGTGATACAGTCGGATACGATTGACGTGTACCGGATAAAACCCTTTGGAGCCAATGCCCTGCTGATGCAGGCAGACGATGCCGGAGCGATAGTTGACTGTTTTGAAAGAGCATTCGCATTTTTGGCAACTTTGTCGCCCGACAAGCCCGAACCGATGATGAATATATTGGCATGGAAGGTAGAAAACAGAATCTGTCTGGTGTTGTTTCCCCGCAAATTGCACCGGCCATCGCAGTTTTTTGCCGAAGGTGATGAAAATATCCTGTTGAGTCCTGCGGCGGTAGATTTGGGCGGTGTATTTATCACACCACTCGAAAAGGATTTTCTGAAAATAGAACCGGTTGATATACTCGATATTCTGACACAGATAACGGTGGATGATGAGACGATGAACAGCCTCTGTCATTCGCTTTTATCGCCCGATTTATAGACTCATTTCTACGATATCACCGTAATTAACCGGATATTCAAATGCCTTTTCGGGGGCAAAAAGTCCGGATAAAATACCCAATGCCCTGATAACTCCGGCGTGCGTAAATAGCGCGATACGGGTGTTGTCGGGGTGTTGTTTTTTTATGTCGAGGGTGAAATGGCGAACACGATCGATTAGTTGCTGGAACGATTCTCCGTTGGATGTGGGGGCCGTTTGCCAGTTATCGAACCAAACAGAGAGGTGCGGATCGTCTATTTCGTCCCACTTTTTCATCTCCCAGTTACCGAAGTGCAGTTCCATAAGCCGGCTATCAGCCTGTGCTGTCGAAAATCCGCAGTGATGAGCCAGCGCAGTACAACGTGAAAGCGGACTGGTATAGACTACATCGAAAACGTTGTTTTGCAACTTTCCAAAAACAATTTCAGCCTCGTTGTAGAACGAAGCTGAAACCGGTACGTCACTCTGGCCGTAGCAAACTCCAGAAGAGACTGCTACCGACGTATGCCTGATAAGGGTAAACTGCATGAATAGAATCCGTTATAGTTTGAAATCAATAGGTTGAATGCCCACCCGTTTCATCTTTTCCATCGATCTAACAGGTATTTTTTCCTCTTTGTTTATAGTAGTGTAGGTGATTTTGTGGGACGTATCGGCAATTTTGTCAACCGTATTGGGGTAATTGCTTTTGTAGAGAACCCATTTGCTTTGCTTGGAAGTCAGAATGTCAACTTTTAAAATACCGTCTATTTTGATGTTCGAGATTACGTCTATTCCCTCATTTTTAATTTTAAGTGCATAGAAATTATCTCTGTGAGTCATAATGAAAGAAGCTGCGACAATCCAAAAAATGAGATTTATGCTCCGAAATACGGCAATTTTTGTTCTTCCCTGTTTTGAAAAAATAATAAACAACAGCTGCAGCAAAACTGCAATAATGGCCAGATTGATAGCCCAAACATCTGACTTCATCGCATCTACCGGAGTGAGGTATTCGAGATAAAACTGGACAAATTTTTGTTGGATAGTATCGCCATTTAGTCCGGCAATAATCTGTTTGTCGAATCCCAGTAATACAATAAACAAAGAAACAATAGTGAGTCCTGTAACAATTTTGCTGATAAAACTGTTTTTGTTTTCCGATGTATCGTTGTCTTCACCCTCCTGAAGTTCGTTGTCCTGATTCTCTTCTTCGAGTTCTTCGTTGGTCATTCTTTCCAAATCGTCCATGGTTCCCTATTTTATTCGTTATAAATGATTTATTCTAAATTAGTTGCATTTTATTTTCTACAAATATAGTGTGAAAATGTGAAATACGCAAATAGGTCTTGAATAGGTTGTACGTTTTAAGTTATAGGTTTTAAGTTCCGGGTTGCTGTTTGGGGGATGTGATACTTTTTAGCTATCTTTGCATCATAGACAGAATACTCTACCCGTAAGGGCAGTTAAAATTATGGAGGAATTCTTATGAATACAATTAACAGAAATAAAATCGATATCGGGAAGCTTACAAAACTTCCGACGGTAAATGATGATCTTGATCAGAAATATGGAAAGTCAGGTACCGTATCGCGTGAAAAATTCGCAAAGGAGGCTCATGCTTATTATACCGGTCAGTTATTCAATATCAATATTGTATTTAGCCAGTAAAGAGAGCGCGCCCTGCATCGAAAACCGGGCCTTTCGTATCCGGTTGTTGTCGGGGTCGATGCGGAAATTGGTGGCGGTACGCAGATCTGCTTTTTCGAGATTTGTATGATCAAACAGAGCATCAGCCAGATCGCACTCATCGAACCGGGCCTGAGTAAGATTGCACTCCGAGAAGTCCACTTCGCGCAGAGACGAGGCTATAAACGATGTGTTTTTGAGGTTAAGCTGATAGAATGATGAGAGATTGACCATGCACCGGGTAAACGAAGCTGAGAAGAGGAATTTATTGCAGGTATGAAATTGTAGTCCGAGCATTTTGCACTCTTCGAAACGGACATCTCTGAATGTGCAGTTTTTGATAATGGCCAGACTTAAATCGCAACCCCTGAAGGTGCAATCTTCAAACTCATGCCCCGACAAATCGGTATTGGCAATGTGACAACCTGAGAATTCGCATCCCACGAACTCGTGTGGTGCGGGAAACTTTTCTGCAAAGAGAATTTTATCGAGTTTGCGGTCTTGTATGAGGGGTTTTTGCATAATGTTATATTTGATAATTACAGTAAGGCTACAAATCCCACATAAAACATCAGCTCGCACAACAACGCTGTTGCGCCACAGATGTCGCCGGTGTAGCCTCCGATTTTATGTTTGACGTAAAGAAATAGTAGTAGGGCTGTCAGCAGTGGAAGCAGTAATGCAAAGAGCGTTGTGACATCGGAAAAGAGGCAAACAAAGGGGATTAATCCGAATGCCATCGTTATAAAAAACTGACCGACAGATAGTTTGTCGTACACCGTTTTCGATTTGCTATCGGCCACGGGGCGTGAGTAGGGCAGAAAGTTAATCATAAAGGCCGTAAGCATTTTCGAAAACGGATCGCCGGCCAGAATGATGAGCGGCAGTTTGTCCACCGGCATTGCCGCCAGGCTGTTGGTGAGCAGCAGGTAGTAGAATATCAGTCCGACGATGGCATAACTACCGGCGTGGCTGTCCTTCATGATCCGCAGAATGCCTTCTCTGTCCCGGCCTCCTCCAAAGCCATCGAAAAAGTCCCCCAGACCATCTTCGTGCAGTGCGCCTGTGAGCATTACGCGAAGTGCAAGTGCTGCAATGACAGCCACCGACAGCGGCATGCAATGCGACAAACCCCACACGACCAGTGCGGTAATTCCTCCTGTAATCCAGCCCGTCAGAGGCCAGAAGGGGATGATCCGGCGAAAGGCGTCGCCCGGAATTTCCACCACCTTCCAGACCGGTATGCGGGTGAAAAAGGTGATAGCTGCCAGCAGAGGATAGAGTCTCTTCATCAGAAATATTTTGTTACAGCCGCTTTTTTGAAGGTGCTCATCTCGTTAATCATGCGCACGGCCGAGTCGATAAGGGGATAGGCGCAAAGTGCACCGGTACCTTCGCCCAGTCGAAGACCGAAGTTGAGTAACGGTTTAGCCCCCAGATAGTCGAGTACCAGTTTGTGGCCGGCTTCATCTCCCTGATGTCCGAAGATAGCGTATTCGAGCACTTCAGGATGCAGACGCGATGCGGCCAGGATGCAGTTGGTCATAATAAATCCATCGACAATGATGACCATACCGAGTTCGGCTGCCTGCAACATTCCGCCTACGGCCATCACCATTTCGTACCCGCCAAAGTAGCGCATGTAGTCGACATCGGTGTGGTCGCCCGAATAGTTGTCTAGTGCCCGTTTCAGTATGGAGTATTTGCGTTTAACCCCTTCGCTGTCGAAGCCACTGCCTGCACCCACGCACTTTTCGAGCGGAATGCCGGTGAGGCAGCTCATCCACATGGAGGATGATGAGGTGTTGCCAATGCCCATTTCTCCAAAGCTGATGATGTTGCAACCTTCGCTGTGACAATCTTTTACCACCTGTGCGCCCCGTGCGATGCAGAGGTCGAACTCTTCCGGTGTAATGGCTGCTTCGTTGAGGTAGTTGCGGGTACCTTTGCGCACTTTCAGGTCGATGAGCATTTCCAGTCCGTCGAAGTCGTAATTGATGCCCGCATCGACCACCTTCATCCGGATATTGTGCTGACGGGCAAAGAAGTTGATGCCCGCGCCACCTTCGATAAAGTTGAAGACCATCTGCGGCGTCACTTCGGGTGGTGAGAAGCTGATCCCCTCGGCGGCAATACCGTGGTCGCCACCGTAGATGATGTTGTACGGGTTGTTGAGCACGGGCGAAAGTGTTTGCTGGATGGTGCCAATCTGCACAGCCATCTCTTCGAGCCTGCCGAGCGAGCCTTTGGGTTTGGTCAGATTGTCAATTTTCTCTTGTATCAGCGGAGAAATGGTAGTGTCGGGTTTATTTATTTTAAAATTCGTGTAATTCATGATGACTAATTATTAATTATTAGTTGTTAATTATTAATTCGTTTTTTTTACCCAAACGGGAATGCCTGAAACCATCATCGCCACCTCGTGGGCCTGTTGGGCGATGTACTGATTGATCCACCCGATGAGGTCGGTAAAGCGGCGTTGCAGTTCGTTGCCGGCAATGCCACCGAGGCCGATTTCATTGGTGACAAAGATAAAGCAGGCATCCTGCCGGACGAAGCTGTCGAACCGTTGCTTCATGGCATCAAGCGCATATTGTACATCACCCTCCGACTCGGTGAAGAAGTTTGTAGCCCAGAGTGTTACACAGTCTATCACTACTGTTTGATTGGCCACCGGGATGTTTTGGATCTCCTTTTGTTCTTCAATATTTATCCATTCGGGACCACGGTCGCGTTTGTGACGCTCAATGCGCAGGCGGTGTTCCTCGTCCCACACGGCCGACGTAGCCAGATAGACCGGATTGGGCGATAGAGAAAGAGCCAGGCGTTGGGCGAAACTGCTTTTGCCCGAGCGTTGTCCGCCGGTAATAAGGATAATTTTTTTGTAATTCATAATTTATAATTCACAATTCATATTTCATAATGCATAATGTTTAATGCATAATTTACAGTTATTTCATTCTGAAATAATATTTTGGCTGATGGCCCGGCAACAACTCCGGATGGAAGATGCTTACCATGTCGGCCAAAATAACATCCGGCTCCATCGGTCCCTCTTCGTAGAAGGGCGATTGGGCTGAATTGACAGCAAATACCTGCTGCTTCCTGAAGGCGGTAAAGTTTTTGTACAGATCGTATTCGCTCTGTAATGCGCCGTATGTGAGGTCTGCTTTCGGATTGTTGTATTTGATCAGCCAGAAATCGGCCTTTTCGGCCTTCTCATACACCGCCTCAAAGGCCAGGGGTAGTGAGCCCGATTTGGGTATATCGCGCCACAGATAGTTGGCTCCCGCATCGCGCAGAAATGTGCCGATGTAGCTTCTGCCACCGGGTACATACCACACCTGTCCGAATTTCTTTTCGGTAAATACGGTGGGCCTCTCTTTGCATTTCGCCACTAATGAGCAAAGGTCGGTGTATCTCTTCTCTATCTCTGTGAAAATCTTTTCTGCCAGAGCCTCTTCGTTGGTGAATGCAGCTTCGAACTTGATCCATTCGGCTCTGCCCAGGGGTGAGTCTTCCATGTATGAGGCATCTTCGACCACCGGAATACCACTCTTTTCGAGACGGCCGTACGAGGTGTTTTCGAAGGGTGATACTACCAGCGCATCGGGCGTGGCAGCTATCAGTTTCTCTATGTCGATAGAGGTGGCCAGTCCGAGGTTCAGGATTTTGCCCGCTGCCAGTCCCTTTTGCACCTCGGGCAGGTCGATAAACTGCGGTTCGCAGACGGCTACGATGCGGTTTACCTTACCCAGTTGCTTCCAGATGCCGGCATGTACTGCTGTGCAGACAGCTACTCTCTGTACGGGTGTGCGCACAACCACCCCCTCGGGCAGATTGTCGGGCAGATCGCTGTTGCGGTCCACCAGGAGATATCGTTGCAGCAGTCGGGTGGTGTCCCACGGATTGCGAACCTCCAGCACTTTGTAGCCGGGGAAGCTGTTGATGGTAAAGCCGCGTGCATGACGGATGCTTACCTGACTAACCGGCTTGTCGTTGGTTTGTCTCTTTTTGCCTGAATTGCAACCTGACAGAAGTAGGAGGGTGAGGCAGAGAGTTATGGTGATGGTTTTGATTTGCATGAAAGTAATTAATTAATAATTAACAATTAAGAATTAATAATTGATAGTTGTCAGAATATTCTCAACATTTTAAAAAAAAATGCGGAGAAGAAGCGATAGGCAGACGAGGGCAAGCATGATCACTTCGCTCCAGCGGTTGACGCTGAACGAGCGAATCATATCGTAGGTGCCGGGCAGATGTGTTCCATCGCCAATGTAGGGTTTCTCCACCCGTTTGCCGAAGTAGAAATTGGGACCACCAAACCGGCAACCGATAATGTTTGCCAGTGCCGCTTCGGGATAACCCGAATTGGGGCTTGAGTGGCATTTGCCCTGTTTCCATACTGTGGGTAGTTTCCGCAATTTCCCCGAAACCAGCAACATCAGCAGAGCTGTCAGCCGTGCCGGGATGTATCCGGCGGCATCGTCGAGCCGGGCGGCAAAGCGTCCGAACAACATATACCGCTCATTTTTGTACCCGATCATCGAGTCGAGGGTATTCACCATTTTGTAGGCCAGCATGCCCGGCGCACCCAGTATGGCAAACCAGAAGAGCGGCGCGATTACTCCGTCATTCAGGTTTTCGGCCAGCGTTTCGAGTGCCGCAATACGGATTTGGTCGGGCGTAAGATTATCTGTATCCCGACCCACAATGCGCGAAAGCTGCCAGCGACCCTTTTCGGTCGATTGGTTGACCGCTTCAAACACCTTGCGCACCTCGCGTCGCAGCGTGAGTGCCGACAGACAGAAAAAGACCACTATCGCTACCACCACCGCCGAGGCGATTGGTGAGATAGCTTCGATTTCTCTCAGTGCGAAAAAGGCGGTTGCAAAAGTACCACCCACCAATAGCAGTGTGACAGCCGCCCCTTTCCACAAGCGGTTTTCACCCCTGTTGGCTCTCTTTTCGAACCACGAAATAAGGTGGCCAAATCCCACCACCGGATGAGGCAGCACTTTGGGATCGCCCAGCAGGGCATCGAGCAGAAATCCACCCAGCAGGGCAATTATCGGGTAATAAATTGGTTCCATTCTTTTAAATTCTCTATCAGTAAGTTGTTTTGTTCCAATGATAATGTGTTGAGCCGGATTGTTTCGCCCGACAGACCCGCAAAGTTATTCGCATTGCGGATTAATATCTTCTTTTTTAATAAAAAATCTTTCAGTCCGGCCGAATCTCCTTTGTGTAGTTTCACTAAGAAGAAAGGCGTTTCCGATGGCAGGGGTTCGAATGGCCCGATTTGGGCAATCTCCCTTTGCAATCGGCGGGCTTCGTTCAGCCATTCGCGCAGCGGAAAATCGTTTTGTCTGTTATTCAGAATAAAACAGCCCGCTTCGATGGCCAGTGTGTTGATGCTCCACGGAATGCGAAACCGTTCATACAGCGAAATTTGCTCAGCACCCGCCACCAGATACCCGAGCCGCAGACCCGGAATTGCATACCGCTTGGTGAGCGAATGAATGAGTGTGATATTGCCGGCCTCCACCGCTTCGGCAGCAGAGAGCGGTTCATGCTCCGAAAAGTGCGCATAAGCCTGATCGATGATAAAACGGATCTCCGGAAACGAAGCTGACAGCTGCAACAACTCCGCTTTTGGGAAACAGTATCCGTCGGGGTTGTTGGGGTTGCACAGCCACACCAGTTGCGGCTTTTCGGTTTCGATACGTTCTGTCAGACCAGTGCGTGGTGCCTCCGTGACGGTATGACCGAATACGCGGCAAGCCCCGGCATACTCCGAAAAGGTGGGCGAAACCACCAGCGAGCGGCTTCCTGCAAAGTGCTGTGCCAGGCGGTATATGGCCTCGGCCGAACCGTTGAAAAGTGCCAGACAACCCACCTCTGTATGGTGATGCTTTGCCAGTAAAAGTTGCAGCGAACGGGCATCCGCTTCGGGATAACGTACCGTTTGCGGCAAAACCTGTTGCAAATGGCTGTACAACTCCCTGTTGTCGGCACCATACCACACATTGGAACTGAAATTGGCCACCAGTTCGCCCTGATAATCATCTCCGTGACCTGCTGTCATTTTATTATGCTGTAAACCAAATCCATATTCACATGCCGGCGAACATGATCCGCCAGTTTATCGTATTGCTCCTCTTTAAATTTGAAATAATCGAATGAGGGTTGTTCCGCCTTTTCGGCCAGATAGGGGGTAATCAGGAAGTCGATGAATTCGGCATTGTCCAGAATACCGTGGATGTAGGTGCCGAAGCAATTTTGGGTATAGCAACCATCGGTAGTCCCTTCTGTCAGGCGGTTGAGCGACCGGATTTCCGACAGAATCTCCGTCCGTCCGTTGTGTATCTCATAGCCCTTGCAGACGGTTTGACCGCCATCGAAGGTAAATCCCACCTGTTTGGTTATCTTTTCTCCCTCCAGCGTGGTGCGCAGAGGCAATAGCCCGAGCCCCGGCAACTGACGCAGATCGCTTTCGATGCCATTCGGGTCGAGCAGTTCGTGCCCCATCATCTGATAGCCGCCACAAATGCCGAGTATTGTTTTTCCGTTTTTGTGTGCTTCGCCAATGGCCTGCGCCAAACCATCGCGACGCAGAATCTGCAAATCGTGCAGCGTATTTTTTGTGCCCGGCAGTATCACGATGTCAGCGTCTGCCAGCTCTTTGGGCTGATTGGTATAATAGAGATGCACCCGCGGGTCGCGCTCAAGGGCGTTGAAATCGGTGAAGTTGGACAAATGTTGCAGCAGCACCACCGCCACATTCACCTTGCCACGCATCGACTCCCGGTTTTTGGTGTGCAACATCACCGAATCCTCTTCTTCTATATAAATATCTTTGTAATAAGGCACTACGCCAATCACCGGTATGCCGCACAGCTCCTCCATCATCTTCACACCCGACTCAAACAGCCGCATATCGCCCCTGAATTTGTTTACAAGAATACCTTTCACCAGCTTTCGTTCCTCTTCGGTGAGCAGCAACAGTGAGCCATACACCGATGCAAAAACCCCGCCGCGGTCAATATCGGCCACCAGTATTACTGACGCATTGGCATGACGGGCCATGGGCATATTCACCAGATCTACCTCACGCAGGTTGATCTCCGAAATGCTGCCCGCACCCTCCAGTACTACCGGCGAGTAACGCGCCTGCAAGCGGTCGAACGCAGCGCACACCTCAAGGCGCAGATTGGCTTTGTTATCTTTGGTAAAATAGTCTATCGCATGCTGATTGCCTATCGACTTTCCGTTGAGCACTACCTGACAAATGGTGTCGGCCGAAGGTTTCAGCAACAGCGGGTTCATATCGGTGTGGCAGGGTACGCCCGCCGCCTCGGCCTGTACTGCCTGAGCGCGGCCAATCTCGAGCCCCTCGGGTGTGGCAAACGAGTTGAGGGCCATATTTTGTGCCTTGAATGGTGCCGGGGAATAGCCATCCTGTCTGAAAATACGGCAGAAGGCAGCGGCGATAACGCTTTTGCCCACATCGCTGCCGGTTCCGGCAAACATAATCGGGTTGAGTTTCGGGGTAGTCATAGCTGTTTCGTTTGTCATGGTCACTCTCTTTAACCAAAAAAAAGAATAACAGAAATCAGGTGATGGCAGCCACCTGAAATCCATTATTCCGGAATACATTCGGACTATTTGGATGGTATAGCCCGGATGAGAAAACTCTTATTTGTTGGTGATAAATACTGTTTTTCCAGGATTAATACCTGTAGTGAACGAATATTTCAAAATACCATCTTGTCCAAAGCAATACATCTTGCCCGCAGTTGTATAGTCTGATTCACCAATAAATATATTTTTAGTAATCGGGTCAACATCAATGCTGTATGGCGTTTTCGCTACTGCTGATGAAGCAATGAAATTTTCATTTTTGATAGTCTCATTTTTAACATCAAAAATAATGTATTTTTTATTTACTACCGTCCAGGTCGCATCGTATTCATAAGCATATAGGAAGAGATTGTCTTCGTCAATGGTCATGTTGTAAGGGGTGAACCCCGTAACTTCGGAGACTTTGTCGGTAGAAGTTTCAACTCTTTTAAGTGAAACCGGTATGTCGAAATAATTACCCATACAAATAACATACAAATCGCCATATTTGTCTGCTTGTATCTTTGTGGGGTTTTTACCTACTTTGATTCTTTTTGACTCTGTGAATGTGGTTGGGTCGATTACTGAGATTGTACTATCAACCACAGTCGCCATTCCACCCGAATTAGCCACATACAGTTTGTTATTTGCCGCTATTATTTGCTCCGGATATGAGCCTACTGTAATTGTTTTCTTAATAGTTAAATCTGTTGTGTCTAATTGTGCAACATGTCCATCAAATAACGAGATATACACTTTTCCGTTTAAAGATGTCAGTGAGCGAGGTTTACTCGGTAAATCAGACGTGCTACGCATGGGTATAGTTTTAATTGATGCATAGGTTTTAGCGTCAATGATTTCAATTAAACTTGAGGAAGATACAGCGATATATATTTTCGAACCGTATTTAATCATGTCTTGTCCGGTATCACCCAGGCCACGATTGTTTTTTGCACTGAAGATATCTGCACCAACTACCTGAGTAGTGAAGTCATAAGATGTAATAGTAGCATTGTTGCCGTTATACTTCCCCTGATTTAGTACCAACACACCAGTGCTGACTTCCGGAGTTTGCACAATTTCTTCGTTATTATCGCAAGAGATTAATGCCAATGCGGCAACCAGGGAAAGACCTAATTTTGATACTGTACTTCTGATGTTCATAATTTAATTTGTTTAAAATGTATAGCTTGTTGTAAATCTGAAATTTCTACCGGGCATTGGGTAATATTGAATTACTTCATATGTTGTGTTGAAAATATTTATGGCTTCAGCTGTCAGTTTAAGTTTCCTGATTGTTTTGGATGCAAATACCGAATTTTCCATGTATCCTTTTAGTTTATTGAAGGGATAGTTGTTGGATAATCGTTGACTAACACAAACCATGTTGTATCCAATCTCAGATGTACCACGTTGATACGACACAGAGCCGGCACCTGAATGCCTGGGAGAATAGATAATCTGTTTGCCAAACGTCGCGCTCCCGGGTGTCGCATCTTCAGCTTGTTGAAACGTATAGTTTCCTTTAATCATCAGATGATTGTTTTTGCAAAATGTAATCTTAGATTTCAATGTAACATCGCAACCCAAAATATCGACTTTTCCCTGGTTTGTCATTGTCCAGTGAAAAAGGTCCTTTGGAATCGCAATTAGTTTATCTTCAATATTATTATAATAAAAGTCTGTCGATACCTCCAATTCTGAGAAAGGAGATAGATTGTTTTCGGCAAAAATTAAGCCAACATTGTATTGATGGGTGTTTTCCGGTTTTAATCCGGTATTGCCAAAATCCTGATAATACAAATCGTTGAAAGTTGGTATTCTGAATATGTTTTTGTAAAATGCTCTTATCCGAATCTCTTTATCGTTCCATATTTTATAGGAAATGGAAGCAGATGGCGAAAATTTATTCCGATCATCCGATGCAATGCCGGTGCGTACATGCTCGCGGGTCATTGTGTAAAGCAAACTACCCGTAATATTCCATCTGTCTGTTACATATTTGGTCGAAATATTTGCCAGAGTTGTGTTTCTGGTTGGGTAATTAAATTGCGCAAATTGATTTGTCGAATGCTTGAAAAGATTGTTGTGCCACCAATCCAAAGCAAGCGCTGAACAAAAGTTCTTATTTGGTTTGAAGAGTATAGTAGAAGATAAATAGGTCTCATTCTGAGCATATTTTTCTTCCTGTACATCCCGGTATAAGTTGTATGCATAGTTGTATTTAGCATTGCCCTGAAACTGAAACTTTGTAGAAATATGATTTTTGTATTGTATTTGAGTAAACAGGTTTTTATCCCACAATCGTTCGTTTGAGTAAATATTGTAGAAGATAACCGGGCCAGGTAATCCGCGTTCAGATTCAAAATAATTTATTTTAAGGGAGATGTTTTCTTTGGCTTGTATCTTATAATTTGCATTAAATTCTGTTTTTATACTTTGTATATCGCTGTTTTTTCGCGTCAAGGACTCTGTAATACCGTTCGATGAACATTGATTGTAGTTTTGAAGGAATTTGTATTCGCCGTTTGCCAGCACTCCATCTATTGAAATATTTGTAGATAATTTCTTCCCAAAGGTGCGATTTGCAAAAAACATAGGATTCACCAATCCGAACGAACCCGTTTTTATCGATGCTGTTCCGTGTATCTGGTTTTTACCATCGTACTCCGGCAATTTACTATTGAGACAAAGCACTCCGGCTGACGAAAACATACGCGCCGATTGTAACAGGTCGTTGGGTTGCCCGTTCGAAAGTGAAATCTCTGAAATATTATCCAGAGAGAAACGTCCCAAATCGATTTGTCCTGATTGGATATCGCTCAACATTACGCCATCATAACTCACGCCGGTGTGTTGTGCACCCAGCCCTCGGAGCGAAACGGTTTTCAATCCGCCAATTCCGCCGTAATCTTTTACTGTCACGCCGGCAAAATGTTTCGCAACATCGGTCACATTGGCTGCATTGAGTTGCGAAAACTCTTTGTTTGAGAGTATTTGTGTCGGCATTGAAGCCCGTGCAATCATTCTTGCAGCTTTCACCGTCACCTCATTCAGCCGGTTGGTATGCAGCGAGTCGGTGCCAAACCCCACCGCCGAAGCTGTAGAGCCGCACAATGCCGCGCCGGCAAAGAGTAAACCAATGGAAAGGGATGAACACAAAAACTTTTTAAACACAACTGTAACTATTTGACGATTAATGACCGTTCAAATAGCTTCCGAAACAGACCCGACAACGACAAAAGATGTTCTGATTTTTTGCTGATGTTTTCGTCGCTTTTTCCTCGAAAGCTTCTGAAATATTGTATCCTTGGCAGGTCTTCTGACTTACTCCCGTTATTGAACGCCTTCCCGATAAAAATCAGTGGCAAAAGTATTGTTCAAAACGATTTTATCAATTCATTCGAAATTGATAAAGGAGCTTACAGCAGCGGGACTGTACAGGATTTTCACCTGTTTCCCTTTTCATCCTACACCGCGAATGCGGCTTCGGAACCAAAGCGGTGCAAAGGTAGAATTATTTTTTTGTTATGCAAAATTTGGGGGATTTTTTTTAGTTACGGGTTACGAGTTACTAGTTGACGGGTAAACAAGTAAACAAGTAAACAAGTAAACAAGTAAACGGGTTGACGGGTACAACACACATTATAATACAAGCATCAAGTATTTCACAAAAACGACCCAATCTACCCAATCTACCCCATTCAGGGGTATGATGTAAAGTCTCCTTCAGGGGGTTGGGGGCAAAAACGTTAAACCCAAAACCATCATAGTTGAAATTCTTTTCAGTGAATTATCTTTGTATCCGATTATGAACATGAATAGAGAATAATAAAAAAATAATAGTGGGAGGGTCAGCAAATGATTGGAGCAATTATTGGAGATATAGTCGGTTCGCGTTTTGAATTTAACAATCACCGTTCGGTGGATTTTGAGTTGTTTCACCCGGATTGCAGTTTGACAGACGATACCATATGTACGGTGGCTGTGGCAGACTGGTTGCTACAGGAGTCCAAATACCGGACACCGGATAGGTTGACTAAAATCATGCGTAGTTGGTGCCAAAAGTACCCGAATCCTTCTGGAGGGTACGGTCGAAATTTCAACCGTTGGATACACGACGATACAATGGGTGCATATTTCAGTTTCGGGAACGGTTCTGCTATGCGGGTATCTCCGGTTGCATGGGCTTTTACAAGCATTCACGAGGTGTTAAAAGCCGCTGAATATTCCGCTATAATCAGCCATAATCATCCCGAAGGAATAAAGGGTGCAAAAGCAATTGCCGTGGCTATTTTTATGCTTCGAAAAGGTGACGAAAAAGCATCCGTATTAAAGTATATCCGAAGTCATTATGATTATCTCGAAACCGCTAGCTGTAAGGTGTTGAAAAAACAGAATATGTTCGACGAAACGTGTCAGGGTACTATTCCGGCTTGTTTGCAGTGTTTGGAAGAAAGTACCGGTTTTGAAAGTGCAATAAGGCTTGCCGTTTCAATCGGAGGGGATACGGATACGATTGCTGCCATTGTCGGGAGCATGGCGGAGGCCGCCTACGGCATTCCGGATGAAATATACCGGAAGTCTTTGGAATATTTGCCCGTAGAGATGATTGATGTAATAAACCGGTTTAATAAAACAGTTGGAAATGAAACAGAAGAACTGTTGTAACTGCCCGGATTATTCCCGCGGAAACCGCTATATTTCCCTGATATTACGCGGATTGCTACTTTCTGTAGCCATATTTTTTATGATGTTTTCGTTTGATGTTTTTTCGATGGAAGGAACGCTCCTTTGGAAGCTGGGTGGATTCATTGTGCATAATCTTTTTACCCTCTATATGCTTGGGGTTTTGTGGGTGTCGCTCAAACGCGAAAATCTGGCCGGACTATTCTTGTTTGGTATGAGTATATACATGATCTTCTTTTTCGGCCCATCCGGAATAAAGAGTGGCACATGGTTGATGATCAGTCTACCGGCAGTCGTCGGATTACTCTTTTTGATAAACTATTATTTGATTAAGCCTGCGCGCTGACGTATTGGTGTGTACTGCATTGGTCTGTACACAATGAATGGCATACATTTGAAGGGGATGTTTGCCAACTGCGGATTATGGTTTTGGTTTAAATAGTGGCGGTAAGGGTATTGAATGTGTCATCATTTTTTGAATAGGATTGGCCTTCAGGCCATTCAATAAAGGATATTGCGATGGTAGGCTTTAGCCAAACCGGTGTATTAAAAAGGCCGGCGCGACCGGAGCCGATACAACATGGTATCAGATTCCTTTTCGCCGGCCTTTATTCAACCCGGGTGTGGACTACACAGTAGCCGGCACTTCAAAAGTACCCAGATACTGCGATTGCGAGGTGCGGGTTCCGTCTTCCGAAATCAGGAAAAGATAGGCAGCCAGTGTGTCACCCGCAAAGTGTTTCGGTATCTGCATAGATGCTTTTTCATCTTTGCGCACTGCTTCACCCACAGAGAGACCCACCTGCATTTTGCTCAGATTGTACACCACCAGCACAACGCCGTCGTTGTCGCTCCATTTGCCAAAACGGTTACTACCCGTGTGCTTCCAGGTCACTTCCAGATTGCCTGCTGCCAGTTTGGCTGCCAGTTCTTCGGCCTGACACTGGGAGGTGATACCTCCGGGACACAACTCTACTTTCGAACAATCCACTTCCAGATCGGGATAGGTGCCCGTTATGGCTTTCTTCATCACGAAGGATGCCACGTTGTTCACAGCTTCCTGACCTTTGGCTGTCGGGTAGCCCAACCTGATTGCCTCTGCCAGCGGAGTCACAAACTGTTTCGACAGGGCAAATTTTGCCCGGTGAGCCAGCTGTGCATCGCTATTGCCTGTTTTCACTGATGCAGGTTTTACCCGCACATAATTCACACCATTACGATTGCTCGTAATCAAATTTCCAACAGTGCCCTTGACACTTTGGAATAAACCGGAAACCAATATTCCCATGATTAATTATTTTTTAACCCGAAGCCATTTGTTAGCACCGTTACTTCTTTAAGTTCAAACAGTGTGCCAAAAATGGATCGGTGAATTTTGCATTATTCTGCCTGACAGCCTTCCTGTAGTGTCACTGACAGGGGTGTATTGTGCGTTGTTCTGCGTGCTCTTATATTCCATGCATTGCATACATGGTTAATCACATTCAACTGCGATGCAGTTTTGCGGGGTGCAGAGGTTATATGAATAGGATTGGCCTTCAGGCCATTCATAGAGGGCGGTTACGGTGGTGGGCTTTAGCCAAAGAGGTATTGATAATGCAGAATTGATAATTTGGGAATAGGAACGCGGATGCCGCGGATTTAGCGGATAAACACAGATGCTATTGGGTAGATTACGGATTTTGGCCTGATTTGTTTTCTTCGAAAATGCGGATTGGAGGGTGCGAAGATGTGTGATTAGCCGATAAATCAAAAAAGGTAGCAACCGAAGTTGAACTGCCCCCATGATAAGCTATTCCGTTTTAGTCCTTTCTCCGTGCATTGCATACATGGTTAATCACATTCAACTGCGTTGCAGTTTTGCGGGGTGCAGAGGTTATATGAATAGGATTGGCCTTCAGGCCATTC
>CAZHNZ010000035.1:0-16381 GCA_964534355.1 uncultured Parabacteroides sp. | reverse complement strand
ATTGGGTAGATTACGGATTTTGGCCTGATTTGTTTTCTTCGAAAATGCGGATTGGGACTGGCTGGTGAAGTGGGAGGGAATAATCCGGAGAAATCAAAAGAACCTATCTCTACACTCGAACGCATGAAGGATTGGGAGTTCTTTTCTATACTAAATCACTCGCCTGTATAATCTTGATTTTCGGCTGTTTTTCTTTTTTCGTCGTTAAAGGTCTTTTATGTTTCTTGCAAGTTTTAAAATGCTTTCTTGATTGTTAGGATCATAATACCAATTATTATCAAAATCATTAATTATAGAAGGATTATTGCTGTTTCCAATCACTAAACTATGAAATTTTGTTTTGTTGCCCTTAGCTGCCTTTAAGTCGTCTTGTGTTGTTCGGTCAAACGCTGGCATTACAAAATCAGAAATCATGATAACATCTGCCTTTTTGTAATCTTGTGTTGTCAACATTCTAAGTGCTTCTTGCATTGCAAGTGTTGCATCAGTACCTCCACGAAAACTCATTGAAAGAAAAGAAATGAGTTTTTCTAATGAATTTTTTAAATCTGTCAGGTTTAAAGTTTCAATTCCTGTCGAAAACGAAATGAGGTAACATTTTCGATTATCCCGGATTGCAATTTTTAATATCGCAAAACAAATTGTTTTGGCTATTGTTTCAGGTGTTCCGTGCATCGATCCACTTGTGTCAACGCAAATAATAAATGGTCCTTTAGTATCTTCTTTTTCTTTCTGCCTTTTATCTTCAAATTCTTCTTCGCGATATGAAAGCATTCTTGCCTGATATTCGAAAGTTTGAAGTTTCTTTTCTGCGAATTTTTTAAAGAAAACTGTTTGCATTGTTTTGTCAGCAAGTTGAGCCGTTTCAGAGGCCAGTAAGCTACTCAAATCATCACTTTCATGAATTCCAATCAAGTCGGCTTTACTTGCATGTTCAACTTTCCATTCAGTTTTCAGTTGAATATTTGAAAAAATCTCTTCTTCGAACTCTTTCTCAGCCTGTTGCATTCTGCCAAGCATTTCTGCAAGTTCTTTTAGCGATTTGTCTTGTTGTAAAATTTCAGCATACTTTTTTAGAATATCGAGGTTTACATGTTGCCAATTACCTTTACTCATATCCCAAAGTCGACCAAGCTCATTGGTAAAGGGTTCAAGAGCCTCTTGAAGTCTTTTTAGTTCTTCTATTCTTTTGTAAAGTTCTACACAGAATTTTCTTCGCTTTTCTTCAATGATTTCAAGTTCCCATTTTATTTGTTTCTCCATTAAAAGGTTTTTCCAAGTCTCGATAAAATGTTCTTTTATAGCTGGGAATCTCTCATTTTGAGACTTTTCTATCGCCTCTCTAATTTTAGTATTATTATCAGCAACTTTATTTTTTTTATTTTCTTCTAATATTCGTTTCTCTCTTAGCTTCTTCCAAAGACTTACAAAGCTATTTTTTGTTTCATCAAAAATCTCACGTTTCTTTTCCTTTTCAAGTTTCAACGCATCTTGAAACTTTCTCCAAAATTCAGTACAATCGATCTCTCTTTTCTTGTAATTTTTAGTAATTACATTTAATGACTCCCTCCAAATTGGGTTAAATATTTTTTCATTGGCAATTGTTTTCTCAAACTTCATAATCAATGATAATTCGGTATCAATCTCATTCCTGATCTTTTTTGATTTACCTAATTGCCATTCATCTTCAAAAAAACAAGATTTAAATTGTTCTGTATAAAAGTTTAGGTCTATTTTTTCCTGATTATAATTTTTCCGAATGAGCTCACCTGTCTTACTCCATAAATCTACGAATTTATTTTTGTCTGAATTGTAAAGTTCGTTCAGTAGATTTTCTTCCTCCTCAGTTGGATTATCAGCTTTAATAATAGTTTTCTTTGTGCTATTAATAAAGTCGAGAATCTCTTGTGTTATCTTTTCAGCAAGATCAGGGTATTTTAAACATAATTCTCTCATTGTTTGATTAGAGAGAACTTCATCAATTGCAGAGGCAAAATTATCAGTAGTAGCATTGGCGAAGCCTATGCTATCAACTGATTTCTTTTGCAATATCAAATAAATATTTTCAGCTAAAATTTTTCTTGTTGCTTCATCTGAAATCAAGCCGAAATTCTCAAATCTACTGAATCTATTATTCATTTTTGCAATACTTTAGGTTCCTTTTTGTCGGTTTGGTCTTCAATATTCTCATAGTAATATTTGATTCTATTTGCTTCAACTTCAAGTTTCTCGATTTCTTTTTCAAAATTAAAAAGATTTGTTTCAACAACATCTGCAAGCGAGGAATTGACAAAAAGATTTGTTTTTATGTGTTGTAAGTCAGTCTTTTTATAATGATCTAACTGAGATTTTAGATTGTTTGTTTTAGTCAGAATAATAGCAAGTTTTTTATCCCATTCTTTTCTTACGGCTGTGTGTGGTTTCTTACTGAAGATTTTTTCTTTTGAAATTGTATCGCATTCCCAATCAAACTCGTTTCCGTTCCTTCCATCATTTGAAAGAAATATTTTGTTTTTTACGTCAGATATTTTTATCCAAACAGGATCTTTATCACCCAAATCCATCCGCCAACGAAGTACTTCTGTATATTTGCTTTTTGTTGCCTTGTTGATTAGTTCAATTTCAATTAAATCATCAACATCGTAGTTGAAATGACCTTTGATTATCGCTCTATAATACTTCTTATTTTGTATTTCGTATACTTTGGGGATTGTTGTTTCAACAGGCTTAATAAAACTAGTTTCAGATTTAACTTCTACATCGAGTTCTTTCAATTCATCTAAAATATCTTTTAGATTTATATTTAATTTATATCCGTGTTTCCGAATAGCCTCCCTTACAAATTGTGTTACAGCTTGTATTTGATTTATTTCGTTCCAGATGCAATCTTTTATCAGAAAACAATCCATTAAGTCAACTGCTTTGCGGTCATTCAAGAAAGCAGAAGTTCTTAGTAATTTGACTATTTTTCGCCATCTTCGATCTGAAATATAAATATCTTTATTTTCTTCTTTCTGATTATGTGAATCAATATAATACCGAATAACGTGGATAACATTAAAAACGTTTTCCGGAATTTCAACCTCATCAATTAATTCAGACCATTTTTTGTATTCTTCGTCAGTTATTTTATGCGTAACATCAATAGTATCAGTATATGACTTCAATGACTTTGAAATCATTTCATTGAAGTTTTGTTTTTCTTTTACTCCCTCAACGATCAAACGAACAAGAAATCTATCCCAAAGAGCTTCAAGCCCTTCACCCTTACTTGGCAATTCATTTGAAGCAGAAATAAGGGCTTTCATTGGTACTTCAATTTCTTGATCTCCATTTCTGTATATTTTTTCATTGAGAACTGTCAATAGAGCATTTTGTATGGAAGGCCCAGCTTTCCATATTTCATCCAGGAATACAACTGTAGCTGTTGGTAAGTAATTTTTTACTATCCTCTCATATTTGTCGTTGTCCTTAAGTTGTGAAATTGATATTGGCCCAAAGATCTCATCTGGAGTACTAAAACGGTTCATTAAATATTCAAATGAACTACCGTCTTTGAAAGCATATTTCAGCCTTCTGGCAATTAAAGATTTTGCAACTCCGGGAGCTCCTAAATGAAATATACTTTCACCAGCGACTGCGGAAAGAAGAGTCATAGCAATTACTTCTTCCTTTTCAATAACTCCATTATTCAATTGTTTAAGAAGCTCTGTGATTTTAGATTTTACAGCCATAAGTCAATTCTATATATTATTATCAATGAAATATTTGGGTTGCCCCTATAACCCAACCCTATACAAATCCAACTACCACTACACAAACAATTTGTTCGCAAACATACGCCGTTTAGGCTAATTATTTTATTTTGTGTGATTTATGGAGTGTCAGCAGGTTCGTCAATTTGTTTTTAATTCTGTATGTTCTTCGTATATCAAAATTTAAGCTGCAATAACAGGATGAAAATCCCTGTCACTCATATCGCAAAGATATTAAAATTTTTAATTTAAAGAATATTTTAAATCCTGAATTTTTAGACACCTTGTTTTATTCCACTCTGTCGTGAATTAGATTTCTCCCGATGGTCGAAATGACGTGCATTATCTCTAAACGGGATAGCAAAATAATCCCCCCCCCTTACAAAAACCAAGGCGAAGAATATACCGATCGGGTAGGGTCGGCATGTTCGAAGTGCGGGAATATTTGCGCCACCAGAGCAGGGTAGGCGATGGTGACGGGCTGATATTGCCGCTTGACGGATTTCCAGTAGAGTAGGGTCATGTCCGATAGTTGTCGCAGCAGCCCAATGGCCGTTTCCCGGTCGACTTCTGATTTGTCGATTGCGTACACCGATACCTTGAGCGGAAAAGGAAATTCGCGGGGAGTAGTACTCTGTTCCGGTTTTTCCAATCCGTTGATGTAAAAGAGGAATTGCGACCACCCTATCTCTATAGCAGTACCGGTTGGGGGCATCAGGTTTTTTGTTTGGGTGTCGAAGCCCAACACGTCGGAAGAGTGAGTTTTGTTGATAGAGAGGATGTACACGGGGATGTCTGTTTTCAGATCATTCAAAGCCTGGTGCACCGCCTTTGCCTCGTCGTAGTTTATCTCTTTGTAGAAGTGGATGATGAGTCGTTTCAGGCAGTCGTGGTTTTTCCGGAACTCCCGGATAGCCAGTTTGATGCTGCCGGCCAGTTGTTTGACCTCGTTGCTGCGGAAGCATTCGAAGCCGT
Organism: uncultured Parabacteroides sp.; assembly: GCA_964534355.1. Taxonomy (GTDB): domain Bacteria; phylum Bacteroidota; class Bacteroidia; order Bacteroidales; family UBA7332; genus CAXXIC01. The sequence goes on along the minus strand of CAZHNZ010000035.1, from coordinate 11,651 downwards.
AGAACCGGCCATCGTTGGTAAAGCTGAACGCACTGCCCACAAAGCGGCAGTTGAGGTCGTGCGAGTTGAATGCACCCACGCCCACAATCATGTCTTCCTGCACCTGAGCCGGTAGTTGCCAGGGTACGCCACCCAGTTTGGCTACTATTGCCGACGCAATGTTAGCCACCCAGTAATGGAAATTAGGGTCGGATGCCGCCCTGCCTATCTCGAGGGTTTGTGATGCGATATCGCGGTTGTGCAGCTCCTCCTTTATCTTGTAGTAAATTTCGTTTTCTTCGGGCATGCAATGCACCTCGTATTTGTTGTGCGGCGAGAGGTAAAAGGCGACATAGCGGCGGTCGGGTTTGAATTGCCGTTCGTCGAGTTTTTGCCTGATTTCCGGTAATGGATTGTTCTTATCTTCGAAAACAATACTGAAATTACCTTCTACAAAGAAATCCATTTTGGAGTAAACCTTCAGTAGTTTGATCAGGTCGTTATGTATTTTTCTGGCTTTTCCTCCATCCTCTTTGTGCATGATGTAAAACATCTGTATCCGTTTAGCGGGAGGAAGTACAACCGGGCCATTTTTAAACCCGATCTGGGGAGCAGTATTTGTCGTTTTATAACCAAAAACCATCCGGTTGTCTGTTTCTACTCTGAAGGTCTCTTTGGCGATATATGCATCGGACGAAAACGTAAACAGGTCGCTGAGCTGCTCCGGTTGTAGATAATTAGCTCTGAAGCCGTCGATAGCCCGTTTGTATTTGTGGTAGTGGTTGCTTTTGTCAGGTATGGGGAAGGGTATCGAAAGCAGACGTCGCAGGTTGTAGTTTAGTTTGGGGAAAACCACGTCCGTCTCCCGTCTGGCCTCATCACTCGGGTATTTGTAGCGGAGTATGTTTTGATAGTGTACCACCTCTGTAAATTTGTCGGGGTCGATACCCTGTCCAATATAGTCGGACACACTGGTATTCATCACCGTGGTTATACCACTGTATATAATGAGTAGCTCCATTCCCTTACTGAGCCGGCCCCATTGTACCCGTATCTCAAACCGCTGGTATTGCTGCCCGGTTGGTTTTACCTGCACAGGCAGAGGTACCCACACCTCCGGATTATTGAGAAAGTTGTTTTGAATAAGCAATCCGGCAGACAGAAAGTGCTCTTTGAGTCGAAACTGATACCAGGCTTTCAGCATCGAAATACTCCAGCACCGTGTTTTGTCGCCATTTGTGGGGCGGGTGTCGCGGGTGACCGATATCAGCCCCTCTTCGCTGCGACCGGGCAGCGCAAACAGCAGGCTGCCGGTGGTGTACCCCACTTCCTCCCGCAGTTTGTCAATCACTCTGTCTGGATGATAAATATCAATCTCTTTTTCGGCAACGGGCCGGAAATAACAGGTTAGTTGGTCTGAATTGTGATAGAATGCCAGTGCATTCATGGTGAGTTTTAGTTCGCTCATACTCTCTTTGTAAGTGACTACTTGTTCCCTGCTATTCGCCCCTTTCCGGATTTTATGCACGAAACGATTATTCCCACAAAGTTACGAATAAAAAATTATTTAACAAAAGGATTTATTCCACCTGATTGTTGTGCATTTGATACTTTTTTTTCAGAAAATCCCGCACATCGGCTGTTTTATACATATATTTACCCATTGTTTTACTATAGGCCAGTTCGCCCTTGTCGCGCAGCGTTTGTAGCTGTCTTACACTGATGCCGAGCGCATCCATCACCATATTGGCAGTCATCCACTCTTGCTTGATTGGATTGGCGGCTATTTCTCGCATTTCGGCCAGTTCTGCAGCCTGTTGTTTCACCATTTCCGTCAGTTGTTGCACCAGCTTGTGCAGTTCTTGTGAGCTGTTGTCGTTGTTTGCGGGTACAGCTTTGCCAGCTCCTCCCGGACGGGGAGTAGTTTGTGGATTAAAATTTTCGGTTAAAAGGTTGCTTAAATCATAATTGTCCATTTTAAATTTCACTTTAAAATTGAAAAATGGACATAGCGCTATGTCATCATTGTGTTTCAATGATAAGCGAATTTACATACAGATTTGAGTGACCTTTAAACAAAACATCCGACGTTGCGAAATGGCAAACGTCGGATGTGTAAGTGCTTGTTATTCAAAATTATATAGTGGGTCAGATAAAAAATCCGACGATGCTTTTTTCTTTGTCGGCGGTTAGTCGGTCAGCTGTCCGACGCAGGTTTCTATCGTGTCGGCTGTTTTATTGGGTCGCTTGCCCTTGCGGAGATTAGCTTTATTATATGGTTCGCCCGACTTCGTGACAAAGCAGCGACAGGCGGTATCCCACAACTCATGCACTCCCAGCTCTTTGACCAGTTTTCTGTCGTTGTGCAGCAGCACAATCAGGAAATAGAGTTCTCCTACACCGCCAGTCCACCGCACCGGCACCGATACGGGTTTCCCCATAAACAGTTTTTTGAAATCTTTTAAAGCCGTTGTTTGGTCTATCATCTTCGCTTTCTTCAGGCTGTCGCAGAAGTCGTTGAGGTAGTCGGCATGGTCGGTCAGGTGGATGTAGGTAAATCCAATCTTTTCGCCCGGCTTCCCGGCCTCCTTGTTGCTTTCGGTGGCCACAGGGGATAGGCAAAGAAGCGGTTCGCCCCATTCACCCACCAATATGCGGTAAATATCAGCCTCGGTGAGTTGGTTTTCCACCAGGTCGGCCAGCAGTTCTTGTGCAGTAAGGAAGCATTTGGCCAGACACACCTTTGCGAGCTGATAGATATAGAGGCTGCTCTGATGCTCTTTGTCGGCATCCTCCGGTGGTGTGGTCAGGAGTTTTGTCGTGTAGCCCTTATCGGCCAGTATATCTCCGGTCTGCTTCAGCAGCGAGGGGAGTGTGCGATCGAGTAGCTGAGTCTTCAACCAGTAGCGAACGCTCTCTTCCTCTTCGGAGCCAATCAGGTGGGTCAGGTAGTGGCAGTAGTCGTTGGTGGTACGGGTCAGGTGTCGGTGGTACCACATCGTTTTGTGGTTCAGAGCCGGCGGGAAGGCAATGCTGTAGCCCACCTCTTCGGGGTTCGGACCGGCCGGTTTTTGCAACTCGTCTCTGAAAAAGCGTTCCTGGCTGTTTTGCGCCGGCCTCAGATCACCGTGCAGCAAGCGGTGTATTTCGTTGAATGGTTGTATCATCTGATTATCTCCTCCCGGTTTAGCCCAAATCGATTATCTTGCCCGCACCACCCAATTTCACAGGCACATATTGCCCCGTGGCATCTATTGTACCCATGCGCACCGCGATGCTCAGCACCAGCGTGTCGCTGTCGCCAAAGCCGGGCAGATATTCCGCCAGCGAAAGCCGGAATTCGCGTGCCGCTATTTTTGCACCTACCGGAAACCACTCTGTCTGCTCCTGTATTCCGCCGGCAGTGTATTGGTTGTTGATGCACATATACTCCTCTCTGTCGGCATCGTACACTATGTCCGACAGGGCACCCAGTGCCACCTCTATCCGAAACAGGGGAGATTGTGTGGTGGTGTGCAGGTGCATTGAACCATCAATCTCCGGCAGCATAAGCGTGGCCGAGCGGCTTTCTCTATCCAGCGTATAGCGCAGCGGCACCCGCAGTAGATTGTCGAAGCGGTTGCGCCGGTTGAGGTCGAAGCCCCGCAGCCAATCCCGGTGCGACGATAGCCGGATAGCCCGCCGACCGACCTCGCCCGTTGTGTCGCACTTCTGTATCCGCTTGGCCCAGGCGCACAATACCGGTGCCAGATTGTAGTCTGCCACACCCGTCAGGTCGCGCATCGTTTCGCGCAAAGCCTTGCTCATGCGCGAGCAACCGCCAAATTCCTTGTTGTTTTTGCGCACCCCGGCAAAGTTTTTGTTGTTTTTTATCTGCTCCTTTGTGGGGCCTCCCTTGCTGCGCACATATACCTGATCGCCACCCTGTATGGTGTAGAAAATCAGGTTGCCGGTAGTGCCCGATACGATGTTTCCACCTTTTACTTTTGCCATTGTAGTTCTTTATTTATTCATTTCCGGATAAGGATTGCCCTTTTCCGGCCTATAGGTTGCAAATATATCAACTTTATAAGTAAGTTGTGTCTTTTTTGAATCTAATTTGTATGTTACTCAAAGATATTACGTATCTATATAGATATGGGATATCTATGGGATTGATACGGGTTAGATATGGGTTTGGTACGGGTTTGATATGAATTTTACGTGGAGGAGTGGTTTAGGTGGAGTGGAGGTGCGCTATATAATTATTGATGCTGAAATAAATATATATTGTGTAAGTGTTGTTGCTGCTATTTATAATTATTATGTTTGTCATAATAATATTATGATGATTGTATTGATTGAAATTAAATGATGAATATACTGTTGCTTTTTATCATTATTTTAATGATTGTTTCCAATTTAACATCTTAAATTATGCTCAATACTTCAAATGCACTTTTGCTCGAAAAATTAATATACCTTGGTAAGAAATTAGAAAGACTATGGATTTTTGAATTACTGGATCCATGGTACTTTGATTGTTTTAATACAATTGAGCTACAAAATGCAGCTAAAAAAATAAGCTCATTTATAGGACTGCCGTATTTAACGTTCGTTATAAACTTTGTCAAGCAAGATGAAAATGTGGCTGGCCACATAGAACTTAATAATAATAGTGACAATGGCGTTTTTATTGAAATTGATGAAAAGTATAGATCGAACTGCGGAATTGTCCTTGCAATTCTGGCTCACGAGATTTGTCATAAATTAATTCATATTTCGGGTTTGTCATTAATAGGTTATGAGAATGAAATACTAACAGATGTTGCGACTATTTATGTTGGTTTAGGTAAGCTATCTTTGAATGGGTGTCAAACAGAAACTACATCATTTTGTAAGAATTTACAGGGTGAAAATGAAAATAAAACAATATATAAAACAACGGTAGGATATTTGAGTAGGGATCAGTTTGGGTTTCTTTATGATGTCGTATGTAATATGCGTAGAATTCCATCCGAGTACGCTACGAAAGGCCTTTCGAAAGATTCAGTTTTAGCTTTATCTTTTAAGCAATATACACATGATGAAGAGTTATATTTTAATTATTCATTGCGTAATAAATTAGTTGATTTGCAAGATAAGTATAGTTGTTATTATTTAAAAGAATCGGCAGAACTAAATAAAAGACTAAAATTATTGCTTCTTATCATTGATGATATGCTTCAAAGAGATTATTCAATGCATAAACGAATTATGTCGGAATCAAAATCTCTATTGGAAGAATTATCTGAAAATCTTTTTCCGGAGAGGTTGAATTATTTAAAAAATATATTGGTATTAAATAAGCTTGAAAAACTAGGATACCAATATGAGGAAGAATTAGATTATATCAAAGAATTAAATGTAAGAAATTATCAGTTATACGTTTCTACAGAGGACTTGCTCAATTTTAATCTTCTTAAAAAAGAAAAAATCTATGATGTTAAATGTCCGGTTTGTGGTAATATCTTGATTGAAAAGCAAAATAAGTTAGTAAAAGTAAAATGCACGAAATGTATGTATATCTTTATGGTCGACAATTCACTTAATGAAGTACAAATTCGAAAGATAAAACCTAATAGTGGTAAAATGTTGAATAATAATAGTTTATTGGATAAAATAAAGCGAATTATAGCTATAATTAAAGAATGAGCTGTGCAGACCGTTTGAAAGTGTTTTCCCAAACGGGATCTCCTCATTTCCTTATACACATAATTCCCTAGAAAGCCAATGTTCTGTTTTGCCAATTGCATATTATAGCCTTGGGTGTTCTGGTTCGTTTGGATATAATATTATGAATATTGAAATAATCTTTGTATTTTTGGGAATTAAATTGTAAAAAAGATTAAACTCGATTTTTTATGACCATAAATTCTGATATAAACGTTTTAGGGAGCTTACCGGATTTGAACCTGATAACTCTTTTTTTGAATGATTCCATTGAATCACTCAATAAAAATGGCGGGCATCGTTCATACACAGCAATCAAAACGGATAAGTCGGTACAACGCTTTGAGAAGGCAATAACAGGCACACTTATTGATTTCAAAAACAAAGAGTTAGAGCCTATTTTCAGAAGTATTGTTTCAGCTGAATCTATTTCAGGTGATAGTTTGTTTCTGATTTTTCTGAACGCTTCTTACAACAATGAGTTATTGAATTACCTCAATCAATCTGTTTTTTTTCCTGCCTTGTACAGTGGTAGAGTAGGGATTAAAACTACCGAAGTAACCGCTTGTCTCAACGACTTGAAACAAGCTGAATCCGACTTGCAGAAGTGGTCTGATTCAACTATTGAAACAACAGCCTCGAAATACCTCACTTTGTTGAAAAAATTCAACTTAATGGAAGGGTCATTGAATAAAACTATTGCACATACTTATTTGAACGATAAGATGTTTGTACTATTTGTGTATTGGCTGCTTACCGTAGAGCAAAAACCAAATATTCTCGAAAGCCCCTGGTTAAAGTATTGCTTTCTGGAAAAACAATCGTTTATCGAACGAGCCATGCAAAAGAAATTCTCCAAATACTATAACCTGAATTTCAATGGCGAAAAAATGAAAATTGAACCAATTATCAACTATCAAAATATTTACAATGAGCTTACAAAACCCGGAACTGATTATTAATCAAACCAAACGATTGGTGGAATCCGACAAACAATCGGAAATCAGACTCAATGCCAACGGTGGAAATTCTATTCTCATTGTGTGCGATCCAAAACTGGAAGGTGATTTTATAGCCAAAATGACCGAAATGCTGGATGCTAAAACTTATCAAACAATAGATTTGAATGAGTTATTGGTAAATTTCGTAAACGCAAACAAAGATCTTTTAATCGAAACATTCGATTTGCTTCGGGGCTCAGTTGCTCAGGTTTTCAAATCAAACGATGAGGATGGTGATTTGTTTCACCACATTATCGAAGTAATAGCGACTAGTTATAAAAACAACAAAATACCCGTCCTCACCAATACCGGAGCACTGTATGGCAGTCACATCGATAACATACATATCATGGAACATGAGGTGGTAATGAAATCATCATTACCCTTAATTGTGTTATATCCGGCCACTACCGATGGGGACAAACTGCTTTTCTTGTCCAAACGTCCTGCTTCAAAATACCGTTGTATGGTTATTAACGACCATAACTCGTAACTTGTAACTTGTAACTCAATTAAAATGTATATAAAAGACCTGCTTACAATCAATCTTGCCGAAGACATTAAAAATGTAATCGACTTAGAAGATATTTCAGAATTAGAAATTCAATCGGAAATTGAAAGCTATATCGTCACCGATGGTTTAGCTACTGAATACTCCAATTTTTCAACTGTTTTTACCTCCTCTATCAAAGAATCGGGCGTTTGGATTTCGGGTTTTTATGGCTCGGGAAAATCCTACTTCGGAAAGATGTTAGGCTACCTTATTAGCAACAGAATCATTGCCGGCACTCCAGCACGCGACCGTATTATTCAACGGTTCGCAGGCATAGATGATGAAGCGTTAATTAAAAATGATATTCGTAGGTTGGATAGCGAAAACTCAAGAGTGGTATTTCTGGATATTGCCAAGCAGGACACCTCCAAAGGGCTGTCATATACTTTGTTCCGTAACTTTCTGAAAACATTGGAGCTACCACAAAACGAACACGGATATTTCCTTTATCAGTTAATGATTAATGAAAACACCACCAATGTCAACGATTTTGTGTACAATAACGTAGGTGTAAATTGGGGCGAAGTAAAAAACCGTTTGGTGGAATATGCCAAAGTGGCCAAGAACATTTATATACAAAAAGGAAATACCGAGGATGATTACAAGAGCATGCTCGAAACCATTCGTCGGGAAACGGATCAATTCAGCGCTGCCAGTCTGAAAGAGCAACTGAACAACTATTTCCAGATTGAGAAAAACGAAAAAGTAGTTTTCCTTTTCGACGAAGCAAGCGAAGCAATCAACCAACAGAAATTCACGCTCTTAGACCTCGAAGGACTGAGCGAATCACTATCGTCATTGGGTGGTAAGGTGTGGACCATTGCCATTGCACAGGAAAAACTGGACGATGTAATCAATAACTCCAATGTGAGCAAAGCGCAATTGACCAAAGTAACCGACCGCTTTAAAACAAAAGTGCATTTGGAATCGACCGAAGTGGATGTGATTATTCGCAACCGATTATTGAAAAAAACAGAGGCGGGTATTACGCAGCTCAAAGAACATTATCAAAAGCATTCGGGTAAAATAGCCGACCATGCTTCGCTTATTGGTGCAGGTATTTCTAAAACCGACTCTGCTGATACCTATTCAACTTATTATCCTTTTTACAAGTATCAGTTCGATTTGTTACAAAACTTCCTCTTTGGCACCAAAGGTTATGCCTCTACCAAAGTGGCTGCCCGTGGTATGATTATTACTACTTACGATTTGCTGAACAAGGAATTACAGAACAAACCAATTTTTGAAACCACTACCGGTTGGCAAATTTGCAAACAAGCACAGCCTTCGCCCAATGTACGCTTGGTGAGCCGCTACGACAATGCAGAACGTATCCTGAAAGAAGAACATTCGCCTATTTCGGGTCGTAAATTGTTGGAAACAATCAACTTCCTTTCCGAAGCCGAAGTGGCTCCCACTACTTTGCCCAACATTGTAAAGTCGTTTACCAGCGACCCCGAGCAATTCCACAAAGTGCAGGACGAGATTTCAAAAGCATTGGATAAACTCACCGAGGCCAAGGTATTATTGGACACCAACAAAACTTACCGCATTACTTCGGATATCGAACAACGTTTGTTGGACGAAATGAACGGCTTTACCGTGCAGGGTTTCGTAAAAAAGAAACAAGTGGTAACAGCTTACAAAACAGCTAATTTCATTAAAACGATTGCTAAAATTGCCGACAGCAGCTTGCAATACGATTTCTACATTACCACCGACAATGACGACGAACTCACCAATCCGGCATTGAAATACCTGAAAGTAAAACTGAAAAGTCTTTACAATATAAGTGATGATCGGAATACCGATATAGAAACGCTGAAAGTACAACACCAAAACGACAAAGACCTGATTTGGTTGGTGCCCGACAATCGCTCGTTCCGCGAACTGGATAGATTGATTGACGAAGTAGAACGTATTGGCTATCTGGAACAAAAATACAACAACCCGAATTCGGACGAAGGAAAAATAATGTTGAGTTTTTCCACTGCCAAAACCGAAAAGCAAATTCGTATTACAGCCCTTATCGAAGAATCGCTTGTTAATGCCACTGCTGTTTATTTGTACAATACACTTCAATTGGACGCCAACAGTTGGCAAGGCACTGTCCAAACCCAGCAACGCCATATTATTCAAAACGTGTACAGCAAACGCCTTTCGGCTCAATTGACCGAAACAGTGGCACTGAGCGTGGTGAAAGAAACAAACAATGCCCGATTGCAACAATATTTTCACGGTACTGATTTTCAGTTTTTCGATGCACAAGGCAATTTTATTGGAAATAATCTGAAAGTAACGGAAGAGGTCATTTACAAAGTTCGTAATACTTTTGTGGACGGTGCAACGCTCGAAAAAGAGCTCGAACTACCACCAACAGGCTATATTCTGGGCACAGTGAGTGCCACAGTAGCCGTACTTTTGCGGGCTGGAAAAATCATTGCCAAATACAACGGAAACGATATTTTCTCGTGGAAAGACAGCGGCGTAGCAGCTCTGTTTTCGGGTGCGCGGGAATTCCGCAAAGCGTCATTTAAACAAATTTCCAAATCGCTCTCTGCCCTGCAAAAACAGGAATTAGCACAATGCCTGTTGGACATTGAGGTGGATAAATACATTGGTCGTAAAATAGACTACAACACCAACGATTTTGAATTGGTAAATGCCGTACGCGACTTAGCAAAACATTTTACCGAAAAAGTATCGACCCTTAAAGCAACGGTAAAAGAGTTTGAAAAACTATTCCCAACCATTGAATCGCAAAAAGAGACACTGCTCATTTTTACAGGGGCAGTAAGTGAATCGAACTACATTGACAGAGCAGTTGATTTTCTGGCAGCTAAAACTACTTTTATTGCGTCGATACAGGCCATTGAAAAAGTAGAGAAATTCATTCGCAATAACTTACCCAAAGTAAATGAATGGAAAAACTTTGTGGTGGCGGTTTCCGATGAACTCAACAAAGCGGCCAAAACAAACGAAACCATTGTACAACTGAAAGCTGATTTCAATAATTTACTGACCAAAGATGTGGTGAGTAATTTTGCAGCCTTACAGCAAACCACTCAGAAAATTAAAGACGAATACCACCGTCTTTTCTCAGAAGCAGTAGTTGTGCTTTCCGAAAAATATCGCCAACTAAAATCCGATGCCGAAGCGCTGATCGCCGAAATCAACGGATTACCTGCGGGATTGAACAATGCCGCATTATCCAAAGCAAATGGTTTGATACAATATGCTGCACAGCGTACACAATCCACCATTGCATTGGATTATGATGTAAAAGATAAACAATGCCGCTTCACCTATTCCGAGGTGCTGTCGTTTATTGACTTGTACGGTAGCAAAAAAACAGACATTGATATTATTCAGGCAAGTTTAATACGCGAAGTGCCTCCGGTAGTAATTGTAAATTCAAACCTGAATCCCAATAATAATGGAACAGGTGTTGTATCTGCACCAACAACACCAATCGCACCCAAAACAATTAAATCAAGCCTTCCAGGCAAGATTGTCAAAGTGTCGGTGTACAAAAACTGGCTAAAACAAGAATTACAAAAACTTGCTTCCGTATCGGACAATGATGAAATAGAATTGAATTAATCCTCCGTGTAACTCTGTGCCTCCTCTGTGCAACTCCGTGTAAGAAAATATTATAACACAGAGAACCACGGAGAAAAGATGCACAGAGAGCCACAGAGAAAAACTCAGTGTAATTCTGTGCCTCCTCTGTGAAACTCTGTGTGTTTTTTTCTTATTACACAGAGAACCACAGAGAAAAGACACACAGAGAACTACAGAGAAAAAAACATTAAATATGGAATTAAATCAGATAACAGAGAAAATTATTGGTTGTGCCATTGAAGTTCATAGAGCATTAGGACCCGGATTGTTGGAATCGGCTTATGAAGAGTGTTTGGATTTTGAACTACGAAGTGCAGGTTTGAGAACACAACGTCAATGTCCTGTTCCAGTAGTTTACAAGGAGGTGAAGTTGGATTGTGGGTATCGAATGGATATACTGGTAGAAGATTGTGTGATAATTGAACTAAAAACAGTTGATGCCTTTGCGCCTGTGCACGAAGCGCAAATACTGACCTACATGAAATTCGCACACAAACCAATTGGATTGCTGATTAATTTCAATGTAACTTTATTGAAAAATGGGGTGAAAAGATATAGATTTTAAAACTCTGTGACTCCTCTGTGTAAGAATAAAAAATTACACAGAGAGCCACTGAGAAAAACTCAGTGTAACTCTGTGCCTCCTCTGTGAAACTCCGTGTAAGAAAGATTATGACACAGAGAACCACAGAGAAAAGATACACAGAGAACCACTGAGAAAAACTCTGTGAAACTCTGTGCCTCCTCCGTGAAACTCCGTGTAAGAAAGATTATGACACAGAGAACCACAGAGAAAAGATACA
>CAZHNZ010000034.1:0-34489 GCA_964534355.1 uncultured Parabacteroides sp. | reverse complement strand
TCAGTCCATTTAAATTCTAATTATTAATCCGTCCAACTTTTTGGGGGCAGATCAGATTGGGTGGTCTTTTTTTGTTTTTTGTATTCAAAGTTTTCCGGCAAATCGATTACACCGCTCAGGCTTTCGACAAGAGGCGTGATTGTAATCTTTTTTTCTTCATCTTTTTGTGATGTAATGCTGTCGAGATAAGATTCAATCATTCTGGAAAGACTAATCTTATGACTACGTGCGTAGGTTTTTGCTCTTTCGATTACATCTTCATTTAGTCTCAATGTCAGTTTCTTTTCCATAATAGTAGTGTGTTGATACGTACAAATGTAATGATTTATTATGTCATTTGCAAGGTTTTGTTCTTCTTGATTTGTGTGTGTGGTTTTATTTGATAACAGCGAAATAAGGGAGTAACTTCCGCGAGAGGGATAGTAGCGTAAAGCCCACAGCCGGTTGCAAATAGTTGATAATGAGAAGAAAGGTGAACCGGCGAGGACTTGCAGCGGATAGCCCGGCCCCCTGAGGGGCTCGCCCAAAAGAGAGGAGTTAAGTTCTACATTTTTGTAGGGAAATAGAGTGGAATATTACATGGTGGTAGATGGGGCTTTTTTGTATATGTTTGAAAAATAGATGTTTACGGTTTTGGCACGGTTTTTGTACGTTATGTTTTAAAAAGAATAACGCTATGAGGCATCCTTTTAAAATGACGGCGGCGCTGGAGGTGGAGCGCGATGGGGTTTGTTTCCTGAACGGACGGCGGGTGGAGCTGCTGAGGCGGATCGGGGAGACGGGGTCGATGCTGGCTGCGTCGAAGGAGATGGGGATGTCGTATCAGCAGGCGTGGTCTTATGTGCAGGGGATGAATGCTTTGTCGCCGCTGCCGCTGGTGATACGGAAACGGGGCGGAACGAACGGGGGCGGCGCGGAGCTCACGAAGATGGGACGGGATATAATTGTGCAGTTTGAGAAGCTGGTGGCGGTGCATCGCGATTATCTGGCGGGACTGGGAGATGAGTTGTTGTTTTGTCTTTTTTGATGGTGAGCGTTATTCATTTTTTGGAATAGCGGTAGACGGGATGGATGGCGAAACAATGAAGTTGGATGAGATGTTAATACATTAAATTAAAAAGGAGATTGAAAATGAGAAGAATTGAACTCAGGATAATGATATGCGCAGTGCTGGTGGCGCTGAGTATGGATAATGGCCTGGCTCAGGGAGTAAAGCTGAGCGGGGAGATACGGACGAGGAGTGAGTACAGGGATGGTTTTCAGAAACCGATAGGGGGGCCGGACTCGGCTGCTGTGGTGACCAATATGCGGACGCGGCTGACTGCAAGCTATACGACGAACGCGATGAAATCGAAGATAACGATACAGGACACGCGGACATTCGGGCAGACTGTGCCGGGTGCTTCGGCCACGGGTACGTTGGCCGTGTATGAGGCGTGGGGTGAGTATCTGATTGCGCCTGGTGTGTCGGCGGCCATGGGGCGGCAGGCGCTGGAGTATGATGATAAGCGTCTGTTTTCGGCAAGTAACTGGAGCAACACGGGGAATGCGCACGATGTGCTGTTGCTGAAATATTCGGGGTTGGGATTTGTGGCGCATGCCGGATTTGCATGGAACAGTGCGAAGGATGATTTGACTGACAAGAGTTTATTGTTGTCCGGCGGCAAACAGTACTACAAAAACCTGAACTACCTGTGGCTGAGCAAAACAGTGGGCGACCTGGGCGCTTCGGCGATATGGGTGAATGAGGGTTTTCAGAAGGATACACTGGCGAAGAATGGCAATATGCGGGAGAACAACTACCGCAATACGCTGGGTGGAAACCTGTGGCTGAACGGGAAGGGTGTGCCGGTGAATGTCTATCTGACGGGGTATTATCAGTATGGACATCAGTACAGCCTGAGCAAAAAGCTGACGCAGAAGGTGGAGGCGTATATGCTGGCAGGTAAGGTGCAGGCGCGTGTGCATCGGATGGTGACGGCTACGGTGGGTGCGGACTATTATTCGGGCACGACGACCGGTGCGGCGGGTGATGTGTCGCATACGTTTGGTAAGCTGTACGGGACAAATCACTCGTTTAACGGATCGATGGAGTACTGGACTACGCCGCCGACGCAGGGTTTGGCCGACTGGTATGCGGGAGTGGAGGTGAAACCGATGGATAAACTAAAAGCGGATGTGACACTGCATAAGTTTGATATGGTGCACCGACCCAAAACGGGTGATCGCAACCTGGGCGGGGAGCTGGATGTGACGGTGACGTATGATGTGTCGCCCGAGGTGTGGGTGCAGTGCGGATATAGTGCGTACTTCGTGACGGAGGCTACCCGCATAGCGAAGGGGGTGTCGAAGTTTGCTACGGGTGACCCGCAGTGGGGGTACGTTATGGTGGCGTTCAGGCCGGTCTTTAAGTGAATTAATAATTAAAAATTAATAATTAAAAATTGGGGAGTTATGGGACGATTGATTGGAGTGGTGATGGTGTTGATGATGGTGCAAAGTGGTGTGTGGGCACAAAAGGTGCGGGTGGCGGCGGCCGCGAATCTGCGGTATGCGCTGGAAGAGATAAAGAGGCAGTATGAAAAAGAGAACCCACGGGCGAAGATTGAGATTACATTTGGGTCGTCGGGCACGCTGACGCAGCAGATACTGAACGGCGCGGGGTTTGATCTGTTTCTGTCGGCCGATCAGGAGTTTCCGCAAAAGCTGAAAGAGAAAGGGGCGACGGTGGGTCCGATAAAGATATATGCATACGGCAAGCTGGTGCTGTGGAGCAGTACAACATCGCTGGCTAGCGGGCTGAACAGTGTGTTGCTGCCCGGGGTGAAGAAGATTGCGATAGCTAATCCGGTGGGTGCGCCGTATGGCGAGGCGGCTGTGAATTTGCTGAAAAAGAAGGGGCTATATAATAAGGTGGAGCAGAAGATTGTGTGGGGCGAGAATATAGGTCAGGCGGCACAGTTTGCCTTTACGGGCAATGCGGAGCTGGGCTTTATAGCTCTGTCGCTGGCCAAAGCACCGGAGATGAAGGGTGTGGGTAGCTATTGTGAGTTTCCGGAAACTGACTGTCCGCGCATAGCGCAGGCGTGTGTGCTGATAAAGGGCTGGGAGCGCAGTGTGCTGGCTGCTAAGTTTATGAACTATCTGCTTGGCGAACGGTGTAAGGGGGTTTGGTTGGAGTATGGGTATGGGGTGTAGTTATTAGTTATTAGTTACGAGTTACGAGTTACGAGTTACGGGTTACGAGTTACGGGTTACGAGTAGACAAGTAGACAAGTAAACAAGTAAACGGGACTCAGTGGAACTCAGTGCTTCTCAGTGGAACTCAGTGTGGCTTTTTAGTAGACGAGTAAACAAGTAAACGGGTAAACAGAGTAACCAAAAACGTACAACGTAAAACGTATAACAAGAAAAGAGTAACTCGAAACCTAAAACTTAAAACATAAATAATCATGGATAGCGAATTTATGCAAACCCTGTGGCTAACAGGAAAACTGGCGACTATGACCACCGCGATATTGTTTGTGGTGGGGATGCCTGTGGCTTACTGGCTGGCGTATTGTCGCTTCCGGTTGAAGTCGGTGGTGGAGGCAATGATCTGTATGCCGATGGTGCTTCCGCCCACGGTGATGGGGTATTATCTGCTGGTGGCCTTTTCGCCGCAGAGCGGAGTGGGGCGGTGGTTGTCGGAGTGGCTGGATATTCGTCTGGCGTTCAGTTTCGAAGGGGTGCTGGTGGCGAGTGTGCTGTTTGGACTGCCATTTATGATACAGCCGCTGCAAAACGGTCTGGCCGGTCTGTCGGTATCGCTGCGGGAGGCGTCGTACACACTGGGTAAGTCGAAGTGGGAGACCTTCTTCCGGGTGTTACTGCCAAACATCCGGCCGTCGGTAATCACCGGCGTGGCGATGACATTTGCCCACTGCATCGGGGAGTTTGGCATTGTGCTGATGGTGGGTGGCAATATGCCGGGCGAGACGCGCGTTGCCTCTATCGCTATCTACGACGAGGTGCAGGCGCTGAACTATTCGGTGGCTAACCAATATGCGGGGGTGCTGTTTTTGATGTCGTTTTTGTTGTTGGTGGGGATATTTGTGGGGAGTAGTAGACGGGTGGGGTAGTTGCTAGTTACGAGTTACAAGTTACGGGTTACAAGTAGACAGAGTAAACGGGTAGGCGGGACTCAGTGTAACTCAGTGCTTCTCAGTGAAACTCAGTGTAGTTTTTTAGTAAACGGGTAGACGAGTAGACGGTGCTGTTTCCGAAACTTATAACCTATAACTTAAAACGTAAAGAAATAAGAGATTCCTCACTGCGTTCGGAATGACGATGTGCTTTTATTTTCAGATAATCCCGTCGGCCACAGTGGTTGGGGTGCAGATGTTCTGATACGACGGGTGCGGAGATTGCTTGCACCGTCGCTAAATCAAAGGGTATTGTTTTTGCCAAAAGTGGGGCGACGGCTTTGCACCACGATAAGCGAACGTCATCCCGAACGTAGAGAGGGAACTATACAAGTTACGAGTTACAAGTAAACGGGTAAACGAGTAGACAAGTAAACGAGTAAACGGTGCTGTTCCCTAAAACCTAATACTTAAAACCTAAAACTTATAACTTAGAAAATATGATAAAGATAGATATAGAACGAAGAATGCTGACATCGGAGGGAGAGCGCCGGTTGGAGGTGGATGTGGAGATAGGGGGCAAAGAGCTGGTCTGTCTGTATGGTCGCTCGGGCACGGGGAAGACGACGCTGCTGCGGCTGCTGGCGGGGTTGACTACGCCCGACCGGGGAGAGATACGGATAGGCGACAGGGTGGTGTTTGACTCGGCCGCGGGGATAAACCTGAGCCCGCAGGAGCGGCGGGTGGGGTTTATGTTTCAGGATTATGCCCTGTTTCCCAACATGACGGTGGACGAGAATATTCGCTTTGCGCAGAAAGAACAGGATGTAACCTATAAGCTGCGGCTGATGGAGGCTTTTGGCCTGTCGCAGCTTCGGCATCAGAAGCCTCACAAACTGTCGGGCGGACAGAAGCAACGGGTGGCGCTGGCACGGGCCCTGGCTCAACGGCCGGAGGTGCTGCTGCTCGATGAGCCACTTTCGGCGCTCGATTATGAGTTGCGGACAGAATTGCAGGACGAAATACTGCGTGCTCACCGGTTGCTGGATGCCACCACACTGATGGTGAGTCACGACAAATCGGAGATAAAAAGGCTCTCTACGGCCGTATTGCCCATTACCCAAGAGAAAACGACGGCTATGTTAAATCCTACATTCATGTAGAAAAGTCCCGATTACTTCTACATTGGTGGATACAAGTAGGAAGTAATCCTGTTGGGGTGAAATAATAGAATATTTTTTATCTTTCATAATATCAAATAGTTAATCAGTTTTTTTGTGGTGAAATGAGTAAGGCGTGTCAGTTTGGCACGCCTTTTGCATTAGAATAAGTGAGAGCGATTCTCTACAAGGTAAAAAATTTAAAAGATTAAGGTTATGAGAAAAGTAGCAATTTACGGAAAAGGTGGAATCGGAAAATCGACCACCACACAGAACACAGTAGCCGGATTGGCAGAGATGGGTAAAAAAGTATTGGTAGTAGGGTGCGACCCGAAGGCAGACTCAACTCGTTTGTTGTTGGGTGGTTTAGCTCAGAAAACCGTACTTGACACTTTGCGCGAAGAGGGTGAAGATGTAGAGTTGGATGATGTAATCAAAGCAGGTTACGGCGGAACACGTTGTGTTGAATCAGGTGGTCCTGAGCCCGGTGTAGGTTGCGCAGGTCGTGGTATCATTACCTCAGTCAACTTGTTGGAGCAATTGGGTGCGTACGACACCAACATGTTCGAAACCGACTATGTGTTTTACGATGTATTGGGTGACGTAGTTTGTGGTGGTTTTGCCATGCCGATGCGCGAAGGTAAAGCACAGGAAATCTACATTGTATGCTCAGGCGAAATGATGGCGATGTATGCTGCCAACAACATCAGCAAGGGTATCGTGAAATTTGCCGAAGCTGGTAACGTAAGATTGGGTGGTTTGATCTGTAACAGTCGTAAAGTAGACAATGAAGAGTCTATGATCAGAGAGTTTGCAAAACGTCTTGGAACTCAAATGATTCACTTTGTTCCCCGCGACAACGAAGTACAACGTGCTGAAATCAACCGTAGAACAGTGATTGAGCACAACCCGACTCACCCACAAGCAGATGAGTATCGTGCATTAGCAAGAAAAATAGACGAGAATAAGCTTTTTGTTGTTCCTACACCTATCGAGATAGACGAACTGGAAGGCCTTTTGATCGAATTCGGATTGTTTAATTGATTTCAAACCCCGCCGACAGTGCCGGTCGGTTAGTTGGATTTCCGACGAATAATTCGGGATCCGGAGTGTTGATGACCGGCTGTCAGACGAAAGTTGTTTGAGAATGAATAAAAAGGTGGGGTATCCGGTAGCTGAGTTTAAGCAGCGATACGGTTTGGACCACAAGAGAAAATTATAAAAATATTCACCACAAAAAAATTAAGATTATGTTATTAATTCGTGCAATCATACGCCAAGAGAAAAGCCAAGTAGTGATGAAGGCCCTCTTTGAATCAGGATATGTAGCTGTAACCCGCATGCCGGTAGTAGGTCGCGGAAAACAGCGTGGTTTGAAAATCGGTAATGTAGTTTACGACGAACTTCCGAAAGATTTGTTGATGATGGTTATCAAAGACGAAGACAAAGAATTCTGCATCCGCACCATTATGGATTCTGCCCGTACAGGAGAAAAAGGCGCATTCGGAGATGGAAAGATCTTTGTAACACCGGTCGAAGAAGCCTATACTATCAGCCGCGGAACCAAAGAGTTGTAAGGATTATTTACCCATTAAAAAGCATTCCTGATGAAACTGATTATAGCAATTATAAGAATCAACAAGATGAACGAAACCAAGAAGGCATTGTCCGACGTAGGGTTGCATTCGTTCATGGCAACCGGAAGTGTTTTCGGAAGGGGCAAAGGCAAATACGATGCAAAAGTGATAAAAGGGGCGAATGAAAACCACCCCGAAGCGATTGCTTTACTTGGTCCGGAGCCACCCCTCAGAGCACACCGTATGATAACGCTGGTCGTACCACAGAAAAAGAAAGATTTGGCACTTCAAACCATTATCGATGCCAACCGCACCGATACCCCGGGCGATGGAAAAATCTTTGTAATCAACTGTTTCGATGCTATCCGCATCCGTACCGGTGAAAGCGGAGATTCCGTACTCGATTAATTATTCTTTGGTGATTCACAATTTAAGGTAAAGAAAGATGAAGACAGATAAATTTAAAGACGGACTACCCGATCCTTCGGCACTGCGCGAAGAGATGCTGGACAAATATCCTGCCAAGGTAGCCAAAAAACGTGCCAAGGCGATGGTGGTGAACGACCCCGCAGCCGATCAGGAGGTTCAGGCCAATGTGCGCACCATTCCCGGCATTATTTCGCAACGCGGTTGTACTTACGCCGGTTGTAAAGGGGTAATCTTAGGCCCGACCCGAAATGTGGTAAATATCACTCACGGTCCTATCGGATGTGGTTTTTACAGCTGGTTGACCCGCCGTAACCAAACTCACACCGACAGCGATGCCGAGGAGAACTACATCCAATACTGTTTCAGTACCGACATGCAGGACTCAAACATCGTGTTTGGTGGAGAAAACAAACTTAAAGATGCTATCCGCGAAGCTTACGAACTGTTTAAACCCGAATATGTGGCTGTATTTGCTACTTGCCCGGTGGGTCTGATCGGTGATGACGTGATGCGTGTGGCTCAGGATATGACTCAGGAGCTGGGTATCGAAGTGATTGGTTTCTCTTGCGAAGGTTACAAAGGTGTTAGTCAGTCTGCCGGTCACCACATTGCCAACAACAACATTTTCTCTCAGTTTGTGGGTACTCTGGAGCCTAAGCGCGAAGGAAAATTCCGCATCAACATGCTGGGTGAGTACAACATTGGTGGCGATGCTTTCGAAATCGAAAGAATACTCGACAAACTGGATATCACGCTGGTTTCTACCTTCTCGGGTAACTCTACTGTGGAGCAGTTCCGTAGTGCACACACCGCCGATTTGAGCTGTGTAATGTGTCACCGTTCGATCAACTACATTGCTGACATGCTCGAAATCAAATACGGTATACCCTGGATAAAGGTCAACTTTATCGGAGCCGAATCTACCGCCAAATCGCTTCGTAAAATCGCTCAGTATTTCGACGATGCCGAACTGACCGCCAAAGTAGAAGAGGTAATTGCCGAAGAGATGCCCGAAGTAGAAGCCGTTCGCGCCAAAGCATTCGCCAAAACAGAAGGCAAACTGGCCATGTTGTTTGTGGGTGGATCGAGAGCTCACCATTATCAGGATCTTTTCAAAGAGCTGGGAATGAAGACGGTATCTGCCGGATATGAGTTTGCTCACCGCGACGACTACGAAGGACGTAAAGTGATTCCTTCTATCAAAGTAGATGCTGATAGCCGTAACATCCCCGAACTCGACATCGAGAAAGATGAAGAACTCTACCGCGAGCGTCTGGATGCAGAACGCAAAGAGAAACTCGAAAGCGAAGGCTTCTTCCGCGAATACGACGGTATGATGGTAGAGATGGACAAGAATGCATTGGTTATCGACGACATCAGCCATTGGGAAACCGAGAAACTGATCGAGTTTTACAAACCTGCCGTATTCTGTGCCGGTATCAAAGAAAAATATATTGTTCAGAAAATGGGTATTCCGATGAAACAGCTTCACAGCTACGACTACGGCGGACCTTATGCAGGCTTCAAAGGCGCGATCAACTTCTTTCAGGATATTGAGGTGATGGTAACATCCAACGTTTGGAAAATGATTGCCGCACCGTGGGAGAAAGAGCCGGAATTGGTAGGTCGTGTTGGAACAGATGTAGAATACGCATAAAATTAAGGAGGAAAAAGTTATGTTTTTAAGACACACCCCAAAAGAGATAAAGGAGCGCAAGGCGCTAACTATCAACCCGGCAAAAACCTGCCAACCTATCGGAGCCATGTATGCTTCGCTTGGCTTCAACGGTGTAATGCCTCACAGCCACGGTTCGCAAGGCTGCTGCTCTTATCACCGCAGTACACTGTCGCGCCACTTCAAAGAGCCCATTATGTCGGCCACAAGTTCATTTACTGAAGGTTCTGCCGTATTTGGCGGTCAGTCGAACTTACTGCAAGCTATCGACACCATTTTCTCGGTATATGAGCCCGAAATTATCGCAGTGCACAGTACCTGCCTCAGCGAAACCATTGGTGATGACCTGAATCAGATTATCCAAAAAGCCAAAGATGATGGTAAAATTCCTGCCGGAAAATATGTAGTGCATTGCAATACACCTAGTTATGTAGGTTCGCATGTGACCGGTTTTGCCAACATGATTTCCGGTTTTGTGAAAGCATTTTCTGAGAAAACAGGCGAAAAGAAAGATCAGCTAAACGTCATTTCCGGTTGGGTAGAACCATCGGATATGCGCGAAATCAAACGCATTGCTGCTATGATGGGTGTGAAAATTGTTCTTTTCCCCGATACTTCTGATGTGTTGGATGCACCACAATTGGGACATTACTCGATGTATCCGAAAGGTGGAACAACCATCGAAGAGATGAAGAGCACCGGCGACAGCCGCTTCACCCTCGGGTTGGGTAGCTGGGCTACCACCGATCCGGCCATCAAATTGGAGAAAAAATGCAAAGTCAACTTCGATATTCTTGATCTTCCTATCGGAATACGGGCTACGGATGTCTTCGTAAATGCACTTTCGGTGTATGGCGCAGTCTCTGTACCACAAGAGATTATCGACGAGCGCGGACGCCTGATGGATATGCTTACTGACATGTACAAATATCTGCACGGCAAACGTGTAGCTTTGTGGGGAGACCCCGATCAACTGATACCTATGGTTCAGTTTCTGGTCGATTTGGACATGAAGCCTGTTTACATCGTTAGCGGAACGCCCGGTACAGATTTCGATATCCGTATGCAAGAGATACTCGGCGAGAAAGTTCCCGAGGCTCAATACAAAAACGGAGCTCAGGCCGATATGTTCCTGATGCACCAATGGATTAAAAACGAGTCTGTCGATCTGTTGATTGGTAACACCTACGGTAAATTCATCGAGAGAGATGAAAATATCCCTTTCCTCAGAATGGGATTCCCGATTATGGACCGCGTGGGTCATAGTTACTTCCCCTTCGTAGGGTACAACGGTGCTATCCGTTTGGTAGAGAAGATGTTGAATCTCTTCCTCGACAAATACGACAGAGAGTGCATCGAAGACAAAGCCGAACTGGTTATGTAATACATTCAAAAAACAGAGTCAGGCGCAAAGAGATTCATTGTGTGAAATGAATTGGGCCGGTTGAGAATCTCTTTGCTGCCGACCACTGAGTAAAGCAGAGTGCTGCGGTTGATGAAAACCGGCCGCAGCCTCTCTCTTTTTTCAACAACTAAACAGAGATATTTATGGCATCACTACTCAAAGACAGAGAAAAGCAGATCGTTACCAAGGGTAAAGATTCGCACGAGCTGGAAGGCGGAAAGCCTAGCATCGCCGGTTCGGTCAGCCAAAGAGCCTGTGTCTTTTGCGGCTCGCGCGTGGTGCTCTATCCGATTGCCGATGCGTTGCACCTGGTGCATGGCCCCATTGGTTGCGCGGCTTATACGTGGGATATTCGCGGAGCAATGTCTTCGGGTCCCGAACTACACAGAAGCAGTTTTTCGACCGATTTGCGTGAGAAGCACGTCATCTTCGGGGGCGAAAAACAACTTTACAATGCACTTGACGAACTTATAGATAAACACCAACCCAAAGCCGCATTTGTCTATTCCACCTGTATTGTGGGTGTGATTGGAGATGATGTGCAGGCCGTCTGCCGCAAAATGGCCGAATTGAAGGGGATACCCGTCATTCCGGTGATGAGCGAAGGCTTTCAGGGTTCAAAAAAAGACGGTTACAAAATAGCCTGCGACGCCATCAATACGCTGGTGGGTACCGCTTCCGACAAAGAGATAGCACCGTACAGCGTCAATATTCTGGGCGATTTCAATCTGGCGGGCGAATTGTGGATTCTTACCGATTATTACAAACGAATGGGGGTGCAAATAGTTGCATCTGTCACGGGCGATGGACGTGTAAACGATATCCGGAATGCACACCGTGCCGCACTCAATATCGTTCAATGTTCTGGTTCAATGATGCATTTGGCCAAAGCAATGAAAGAGGAGCACGGCATACCCTTCATGAAGGTATCGTATTTTGGTATCGAGGATATGTCCGATGCCCTCTACGAAGTAGCGCGTTTCTTCAAGAGTGAGGAGATGATGGAAAAAGCCCGGGAGCTGGTGAAGGATGAACTGACGCGGTTGCTGCCGGCACTCGGGCATTATCGCGAAGCCCTCGAAGGCAAAAAGGCGGCCATCTATGTGGGAGGGGCCTTCAAAGCCATATCGCTGGTGAAGGCACTGCGGCTGATTGGTATGACTACGGTGATAGCCGGCACACAGACCGGAAACACAGAGGACTACAAGTTGCTGCGCGCTGTGTGCGACGATGGTTGCATATTGGTGGACGACTCAAACCCGGTGGAGCTGTCGGAGTTTGTGAAGCAGACCGGTGCCAATCTGTTTATTGGCGGGGTGAAAGAGCGCCCCATCGCCTACAAACTGGGCATTGGCTTTTGCGACCACAACCACGAGCGGAAACTGGCTCTGGCCGGATACGAGGGAATGCTCAACTTTGCCAAAGAGGTGTACGAAACGGTTTGTAGCCCCGTTTGGCAGTTTGTAAACAGAAACATGTAACCCACTAACAGACAAAACTATGCAAAATATACCCACTACCACACCCGCCGGCGACAGCTACACTTCATCGTGTAACGCCTGCAAGCAATGCACACCGCTGGGTGCCTGCATTGCATTCAAAGGGATAGAAGGCGTATTGCCTATGTTGCACGGTTCGCAGGGGTGTGCCACCTACATTCGCCGCTATCTCATCAGCCACTACCGCGAGCCGGTGGATATTGCCTCTTCCAACTTCAGCGAAGAGACCACTATTTTTGGCGGAAACCGCAATTTCAATACGGGCATCGACAATATTATCAGTCAATATTCGCCCAAAGTAATTGCCATAGCGAGCACCTGTCTGAGCGAAACCATTGGCGAGGATGTGCAAAAGCTGATTTTCGAATACAAGGCTATTCACAAAGATGTAACAGCCGAACTGCCCGAAATGATTTTTGCTGCCACACCGAGTTATCAGGGCACACATGCCGACGGCTTTCACGATGCGGTATATGCCACGGTGAAAACGCTGGCACAGGGCGGCGACGAAAAAGGTACGCACATCAATCTCTTTTGCAACCTGATTTCGCCCGAAGATATTCGTCACCTCAAAGAGATAACCGCCGATTTCGGTCTCGAAGTAACCATCTTTCCCGACTATTCCGACACGCTCGACAATACTTCGTGGGAGAGTTACAAACGAATAGCCGACGGCGGAACCACCATAGAGGCGCTGCGCAAATGCGGTACTGCCGCCGCCACTATCGAACTTGGCTACATACTGAATGCCGGTGGTGCCAGTGGCCGGGTAAAGGAGAACCGCATCGCACAGTCGGCCGGGGACTATTTGCAGGAGAAATTTGGTGTTCCCTGCATCAAACTGGGTTTGCCGGTGGGCATACTCGAAACAGACCGTTTTTTTGATACACTATCCGAATTGTCGGGCCGGCCTGTTCCCGAAAAATACGCACGTCAGCGAGGTCGCTTAGTCGATCTGTACATCGACGGACACAAGTATGTTTCAACCCGAAAAGTAGTCATATATGGCGAAGAGGATCTGGTAGCTGCCTGGGCGTCGTTTGCCGGAGAGATTGGTCTCAGCCCTGTGCTTTGTGCATCAGGTGGCGAAAGCGGAAAACTACGGGATACGCTCAAAATGCTTCTTGGCGATCAGTATCCCGAGTCAATGCTGGTAGGGCAGGGCATGAGTTTCGACCAAATGGACGAAGCGATGGCTGAACTGAAACCCGACATCATGCTGGGCAACAGCAAAGGCTACTACATTGCCCGAAAGATGGATATACCGCTCGTTCGCTGCGGTTTCCCGATTCACGATCGCATTGGTGCTCAACACCTGAAAATGTTGGGTTACGAGGGGGCGATATTCCTCTTCGAACAAATTGCCAATGCTTTATTAGAGGATAAGCAACGCAAATCTCCGGTGGGTTACAAATATATGTAACGGGTTGTGGAGGTATTAAGCGAAGGTGATGCATTTGCAGCTCTATCGGAGGTTTGTTTGTTTTTTTAGAATGATTCAGGTTAATAAATAGGTATAACAAACGCGCACTATTTTTACTCTCGCTTCGGCGGGGGTTGAGGTAAGCCAAACAGAGAAAGGAAAAGAAAGATGAAAGATTTATCGAAACATCCGTGCTTCAACGAAGAAGCAAAACACACGCAAGCGCGCGTTCACATGCCCGTTGCACCCAAATGCAACATTCAGTGCAACTACTGCAACCGCAAGTACGATTGCTGCAACGAAAGCCGTCCGGGCGTCACAAGTTCTGTGCTTTCACCCATTCAGTCGGTGCATTATCTCAAAGCTTTGTCTGAGAAAATGCCTAACATCAGCGTGGTCGGTATAGCCGGTCCCGGAGACCCTATGGCCAATTCCGAAGAGACGCTGGGCACTATCGAACTGTTGCAAAAGGATTTTCCCGATATTATCTTTTGTCTCTCTACCAATGGTCTCGATCTGATGCCTCATATCGACCGTCTGGCCGAGCTGGGTATATCGCACGTTACCATTACTATAAATTCTCTCAACATAGATACATTGACGCAGATCTACTCGTGGGTACGCTACAATCGCCGGGTTTACCGAGGTCGCGATGCTGCCGAGTTGCTGCTCAACAATCAGCTGGCTTGTATTCCCAAGCTAAAAGAAAAAGGCATTACAGTCAAAATTAATACCGTCATCATCCCCGGTGTAAACGATCAGGATGTGGAAGAGCTGGCTAAGCGAATGGGTGAAATGGGTGCCGATACCATGAACTGTATCCCCATGTATCCGACTGCCGATACAGCTTTCGAAGAGTACGAAGAGCCATCCAAAGAGATGATGAAAGAGATTAAAATGAAAATCTCGAAATACATCAAACCTATGGCGCACTGTGCCCGTTGCCGTGCCGATGCTGCCGGATTGCTGGGACACGACCACCCCGACACCATGGATATGATTGCGCAATATTCGGCCCTGGTGGTCAACAAAAGTGAAGATCGCGTCAGGGTAGCGGTAGCCTCACACGAGGGATTGCTGGTCAACCTTCATTTGGGCGAAGCCGACAAACTGCACATTTTTGAACAAACACGCAACGGATACCGATTTATCGAAGCGCGTGCCACACCCCCTCAGGGCAAGGGCGACAGTCGTTGGGTAGAGATGGCCAACGAGACACTGGCCGATTGTCAGGCCGTATTGGTAGCCGGTGTGGGCGAACGTCCTTCTACCATCCTGCAAAACAACGGAGTGCGTGTTATTCAAATGAGTGGACTGATTGATGCCGGTCTCGACGCTGTCTATCTCAACAAGCCTCTGAAAACGCTCTGCAAAACAGATTTTGCCAAATGTGGCGAGTCTTGCCGCGGAAATAGTCAGGGGTGTGGATGATTTTTTTAGTTACGGGTTACGAGTTACAAGTTACAAGTTACGGGTTGCGGGGTATGCGTAGGGGCTGCCCTTGTGGCTGCCCGTTGCGGGTAAACAAGTAAACAAGTAAACAAGTAAACAAGTAAACAAGTAAACGAGTAAACAAGTAAACAAGTAAACAAGTAGACAGGGAAGACGGTGTAACCCAAACCTAAAACTTAAAACCTACAACTTAAAACTTAAAGAAATATGAAAAAGCCCGATTACATGATTTTAGTGTGCAACTCGTACCGCGCGGCGGGAGATGCACAAGGTTTTTGCAACAAACAAGGTGCCACATCTTTCGTACAAATGATTTCGGAAGGTTGCGCCGATCGCGGAATTGATGCCGTAGTAACCACAACTGCCTGTCTCAACGTATGTAGTCAGGGACCCGTGGTGGTGGTTCAACCCAACAACTTCTGGTATGGCGGTGTCAACGAGGATAAGCTCGAAGAGATTCTCGACGCACTCGAAGACGACGAAGCTGTCGATGCCTATTTGATTGCAAAATAGGTTTTCCGGTAAAGTACGCAGTTGCTTTCTCTCTGCGTACCTTACCTTTTTCTTCTATTTTTTCAGATGACTCAACACTAATTACCAACGATTATGGAAGCGCCACGTCTGATAGATTCTACCCTGCGCGATGGAGAACAAGCGCCGGGTGTCGCCTTTTCGGCCAAAGAAAAAGTGCACTTAGCCCGTCTGCTCGATACCCTGGGTGTCGATGAGCTGGAGGCCGGCATTCCGGCCATGGGGGAGGCTGAGATTGCTGTGATTCGTTCGCTGGTCGATCTCAGACTCGATGCCCGCATCTCTGTCTGGAGCCGCGCCCTCAAAGCGGATATAGACGCTTCTGCCCGCACCGGTGCCGCGGGTATTCATATCGCATTTCCTTTGTCAGAAATACAGCTGCGTAGCATTGGCAAAGACTGGAGCTGGGTGATGGGCGAAATGCCTGCTTTGGTGGAGTATGCCTCGCGATACTTTCCCTATGTGAGTGTGGGGGCACAGGATGCTGCCCGCACAGAGCGATCGCGTCTGATGGAGTATCTGCAACTGGTGGCTGCTCAGCCGGTTTGCCGTGTGCGCATTGCCGATACCGTGGGCTGTCTCACCCCATTTTCTACAATAGACCTGATCAAAGATATAAAAACAACGGTGCCCGGTCTCGAAATTGACTTTCACGGTCACAACGACCTGGGCATGGCCACCGCCAATGCAGTTACAGCCTGGCAGGCCGGGGCAGAGCATCTCAGCGTTACGGTAAACGGACTGGGCGAGCGTGCCGGCAATTCGGCTCTCGAAGAGGTGGTGATGACGCTCACCTCGGTGTTTGGCAACCACAAATATTCCACACCCGTTATCAGTCAGCTCTGTGCTTACGTGGCCGGGGTGTCCGGTCGCCCTGTTCCCGATGGTAAACCGGTGACCGGCAGCAAGGTATTCAGCCACGAATCGGGCATTCATGCCAAAAGCACTTTGACTGATCCTGTCGCCTTTCAGGCTTTCGACGGACGGCTTGTAGGGCGCGAGAGTGCTACCAATGTTTTTGGCAAACATTCGGGCCGAAATGCCGTTTTGCATTTCTTCGAACAACGCAATATACGGCTCAATGCCGACCAAACCGCGCTCATTATGTCAAAAATACATCATATTGCATCCGAGCAAAAACGAAATGTAACCTCTTTTGAACTCGAATCAGTCTATTGTGAATTAATGTGTTGCGATAATATCTTTATGTTATAATAAAATTAAATACAGTGTACATTTGTATTTTATAACGTTGTTGAAATTGGAAATATGACATAAAAACGTATCTTTGTGCAATAAATAGATATTTGAATGCTAATTTAATTGTGCAGAAATATGTTTTGTGATAAAATGAAACGCCAATGTTATGGAGAATCGGACTTAACCTTCCTGTTCAACATCAGCAACATTATCAGCCGAAGTCAGGATATAAATGGCGATTTGGAGCTGGTTTTGGCTAACTTGTGTAAATTTCTGGATGCACAATACAGTATGATTGCCATTGTCAACCGCAATTTCTCGAAACTGTCGGTAGAAGTGGCTTTCGGATTGACGGCAGCCGAAAAAAACAGGGGAGTCTATAAGATAGGCGAAGGCGTTATTGGCGAGGTGGTCAATTCGAAACGGGTCATGATTATCCCCGATATCAGCAAAGAGTCTAAATTCCTCAATAAAACGGGTGTCAGTGGCAAAAATAGTCTCACCACAGCTTTTATCTGTGTCCCTATTGTGGTGGAGGAGGAGATTGCGGCTACGCTGAGTATTCACAAGCAGCATCGCGGTCTGGTCGATTTTACCTCTGAGGCTAAGTTTATGAATATTGTGGGATTGCTCATTGCCAACAGTGTGGCAGATCGCCAAAAACAGATGGAAGAGATTGAGCAGTTGCGCGAAGAAAACCGACGACTGAAAGCGGCACAATCTGTGAAGCCGGACAATATTGTGGGCAACTCATCGCTCATGAACGACCTTTATCTGATGATGGAAAAAGTGGCGCCTACCAATACCACAGTGATGATTCGTGGCGAGAGTGGGGTGGGTAAAGAGCTCATTGCTGAGGCTATTCACAAGGCGAGTTCGCGGGCCAACGCACCATTTGTCAAGGTCAACTGTGCCGCATTGCCCGAAAACCTGATTGAGAGCGAGCTCTTTGGTCACGAGAAAGGGTCGTTTACCGGTGCGAGTGCGCAGCATGTGGGGCGTTTTGAGCAGGCCAATGGCGGAACAATCTTCCTCGATGAGATTGGCGAAGTGCCTATCTCTTTGCAGGTGAAGCTTTTGCGTGTGTTGCAGCAACGTCAGTTTGAGCGCGTAGGTGGTACCAAAACAATTGATATCAATGTGCGCATCCTTACCGCTACCAACCGAAACCTCGAAGCGATGATCAAGGAGGGTACATTTCGCGAGGATTTTTATTACCGCATCAATGTGTTTCCTATATATGTACCCGCGCTGCGCGAAAGGCGTGCGGATATCCCCATTTTGGTGGACCATTTTATCAATAAACTGAACCGAATCAACGGCACCGACGTTAAACGTATCAGTAGTGGAGCAATAGATTTGTTGATGATGTATTCGTGGCCGGGCAATATTCGCGAACTCGAAAACGTGATCGAACGGTCGATGATTCTGAGTACCGATCAGGTTATCCGGTCATACAATCTTCCACCTACACTGCAAACCGGAGTGTCATCGGGAACGGTGAGCAACGGTACGCTAAATGCCGTGATAGAGAAGGTAGAAAAGCAGATGATTCTCGATACGCTCATCTCTACGCGCGGAAATATTACCAAAGCTGCTCAGTCGCTGGGCGTCACAGAGCGGATTTTGGGACTTCGTGTGCAAAAATATCAACTGGAACCCAAAAATTATAAACATCTTTCGGATGACGACAAATGATACTTGTGTTGTGGACTGCGATTTCTGCAATCCCGACCACTTAAAGGCGGTGGGCAGCCTGATCAATGCCTACATCAACGATGAAATGGGCGGGGGAAAACCGCTCACACCGTTTCAGTTGCTTCGACTGGTGGACGGGCTCAACAATCACCCCACAGCGGTGGTGTTGCTGGCCGCTACAAATGGCGTGGCCTCGGGTCTCATTGTGGCCTTCGAGAATTTCTCGACGTTTACCGTTAAGCCAATGTTCAATATTCACGATGTCTTTGTCTCTTCCGATGCCCGCGGAATGGGCGTAGGGCGAATGTTGATGGAGGCGCTCATCGAAAAGGCTAAGGAGAGAGGCTGTGGCCGCATCACTCTGGAGGTGCGTCACGATAATCTGATTGCCCAAAAGCTATACAGCAGCCTCGGCTTTCAGGATGGCGAACCGCCTATGTATTTTTGGAAAAAGGTTTTTTAGTTACGGGTTACAAGTTACAAGTTGCGGGTTACGCGTAGGGGCTGCCCTTGTGGATGCCCGTTACGAGAAACGAGAAACGAGTAAACGAGTAAACGGGTAGACGGGTAATTTGTCTCAGTGCAACTCAGTGAATTCTCAGTGCAACTCAGTGTAGCGTATGAGTAGACAAGTAAACAGATAAAGCAAAAGGCCTTCCAAATCCACCCCATTCAGGGGTTTGGGGTAAACTTAAAACTTAAAACGTACAACGTACAACGTATAACTCAAAAAAATCATGAACGAAATAGCCAATCTCTTCCTCGGTAACGGATACGGTTTCGGAAAATACGAAAAGGGTTATCTCTTTATGAAACATCCGTCCGACCTCTTTTTGCTCTATCTTACACCCGACCGGATGTATGTGCTCACCAAAGGCGACCGCCTTACGGTGCACGAATCGGCCCACCTGACACAGGAGGAGCTCGACGAATATTTCACCCTCGACTTCGGGAAAAAGTCAGCCATAGATTGGATGCGTCCACTTCGGGTGATTCTGCTGTGCGATGAGGCCGAAATGACCCGCAAAAACTTCATCTATTTCTACTGGCCCACCGTGGATGTCACTTTTACAGAGGAGTTGTCGGCCAATACGGTAGTGATATACGACCGCACCACGCCACACGAAAAGATAGATGAACTGAAACAACTGGCGTTGCACAAAGGCATTGCCGCTCAGGTAGAGTTTTGGTCTAAAATAAAATTTATCACTCACAGCGACCGAATGGGTTATCTTGCCCCCAAGGGTTGCATCGACAAAACGATGGCAAAATACGAAGAAGCTGTCCGTCAATGTTGCGATTCCGGCTGCGAACACTGCGTAAAAGGGTGATTTTTTAGCAGAATACCACAAAACGGGTATGAGTTTACCGCATAACCGGTATTGTTTACCCACGCTTTTTGCTGTACTTTTGCAGTATGATTATTCATTAAATAAAACATACTCATTATGTCAGCACAAAATCATCAATTCGAAACGTTGCAATTGCACGCAGGTCAGGTAGCAGATCCAACAACCGGTTCACGCGCAGTACCTATTTACCAAACTTCTTCTTACGTGTTCAATAATGCCGAACATGGCGCTAATCTCTTTGCTCTCAAAGAGTTTGGTAATATCTACACCCGTCTGATGAACCCGACTACCGACGTGTTCGAAAAACGCGTGGCAGCGCTCGAAGGTGGTGTGGCGGCTTTGGCTACGGCATCGGGTCAGTCTGCTCAGTTTCTGGCGATTACCAATATCGTCGATTCAGGCGATAATATTGTCTCTACCTCTTATCTGTACGGGGGAACTTACAACCAATTCAAGGTGCAATTCAAACGCCTGGGCATTCAGGTGAAATTTGTCGATGGAGACAAAGCCGAAGATTTCGACAAACTGGTGGATAGCAAAACCAAAGCGATTTACCTCGAAACCATTGGCAATCCCAAATTCAATATCCCCGACTTCGAAGCTATCGCAGCGGTTGCTAAAAAACACGATATTCCCCTCATTGTAGATAATACTTTCGGTGCCGGTGGATACCTTTTCCGCCCGCTGGAGCACGGTGCTAATGTTGTGGTGGAGTCGGCTACAAAATGGATTGGCGGACATGGTACAAGTCTTGGCGGCGTTATTGTGGATGGTGGTAACTTCAACTGGGGCAACGGCAAGTTCCCGCAGTTTACTGAGCCTTCCGAAGGATACCACGGCCTGAAATTCTGGGATGTATTTGGTACCGATGGTCCGTTTGGCAACATTGCTTTTATCATCCGTGCCCGTGTGGAAGGGCTTCGCGACTATGGCAACGCGCTCAGTCCGTTCAATGCCTTCCTGTTGTTGCAGGGTCTCGAAACATTGTCGCTGCGTGTACAACGCCACGTGGATAATGCCCTCGAACTGGCCAAATGGCTCACTCAGCAGCCCGAAGTGGAGTCTGTCGATTATCCGGGTCTGGAATCGAGCCCTTACCACGAACTGGCGAAGAAGTACCTCAAACATGGCTTTGGTGGTGTGCTCTCTTTCAAAGTAAAGGGAACCCCCGATCGGGCAGATAAGCTGATTGACAACCTGAAACTGGTTAGCCACCTGGCCAATGTGGGCGATGCCAAATCGCTCATTATTCACCCTTCATCGACTACCCACCAACAGTTGAGTGCCGAGGAGCAGTTGAAGTCGGGCGTAGTTCCGGGTAATCTGCGCGTTTCTGTGGGAATAGAAAATATAGAAGATATCAAGGCCGATTTTGCGCAGGCCATTGCGGCCATTGCGGAGTAATCGTCTGTGGTTTATATACAACAAAAGAGCCGGTTGCGAATGTGCAGCCGGCTCTTTTTCTTTTTATTTAAATGCTGTTTAAATACGCTTATTTCCCATCCACAATAATGGGTGAGCCTTTCTTCGAATCCATAATAATCAGCTTCGCATTGGGCGATGTGGCAATAGCCTTTATCATCTCATACTGCAACTGTTTGTCGCTCAGTCCGGTACTCAATATCTTCTGATAGTCGGCAATACCCTGTGCCTCTACGCGTTTACGTTCGGCCTCTTGTTTCTCTTTTTGCAATACAAAGGTCATCTTTTGAGCCTCTTGCTCGGCGTTTATTTTACCCTCAATGGTCTGTTTTACCGATGTGGGCAGGGTGATGTTGCGCACCAATAGTTGTTCCAACAGCAATCCGCGGGCTTTGAAATCCGATTCGATGCTTTTGAATATCCGTCCCTGAAACTCATCCCGTTTGGTCGAGTAAAGGGCTACTGCATCGTAATAGACTGCGTTGTCTCTGATTTTGGTTCTGCATATCGGGCGCACTATACGGTCGGTATAGTCTGTGCCTATTTGCGACAGAATGCGCGGAGCTTCATTGGGTACCACGCGATAAAGTACCGTCAGATCTATCACCACTTCAAGTCCGTCGGCTGTCAGCACACGTATGGCATCATCGCCCTCTTTGTCGCCTTCGTCGTGTACGCTCGACATGGTGTAGTTTTGTGTACGTACATCAAACGATACGACTTCTACCAATGGGTTAATTACATTCAGTCCGCTCTCTAAAATCTGGTCGTTGACTTTTCCAAAGAGCTTCTGCACACCTATTTCGCCTGGCTCTATCTGTACGACTGACGACATGATTGCGCCAAAAAAGATCAAAGCGATTCCGACAATTTTTACTTTCCCGCCAAAGGGTTGCACGGGCGATGGGTTTTTGGATATCACAAATCCGGCCACCAAAACTAAAATTCCAAGGATTACAATAAACATGATGTAAGGTATTAAATGTATTATACGGCTAATATAGCTGTTTTTTTGCGAATAATGTCTCAGAATGATAAAATTCGATTAATTTTGTTGTTTAACATTTAAACAGAGATACAATGACTGAATTGATTCAAAAGAAACTGAGCGAATCGAAGAGTGCCCGTTGGCTGGTGCTCGCCCTGGTTTCGTTCACCATGATGTGTGCTTATTTCCTGACCGATGCCATGGCACCGCTCAAAACCATGCTCGAGCAGCAGCTGCATTGGTCGAGTACCGACTACGGTATTTTCACCAGCGGATATGGCTGGTTCAATGTATTTCTGCTTATGCTGGTGTTTGCCGGCATTATTCTCGATAAAATGGGTACCCGGTTCACCGGTATTCTTTCTATTGCCATCATGCTGGGTGGCGCATTTCTCAAGTATTGGGCTATCAACAGCACTACGCTGGGTGAGGCGGTCAATATTCATATTGGCTCGTGGGAGCTTTTCCGTACCTCGCAGCAGGTCATGTATGCCGGTCTCGGCTTTGCCATCTTCGGTGTTGGTTGCGAAATGTTCGGTATTTCGGCCAACAAGGCCATCGTCCGCTGGTTCAAAGGCAAAGAGTTGGCACTGGCTATCGGCCTCAATACCTCTACCGGTCGCATCGGTACCGGCCTGGCCATGGTTGCGCCCATCCCCATTGCCAAAGCCTTTGGTACAGTGAGCGCACCCATCCTGCTGGCTGTTTTGTTGCTCTGCATCGGATTGCTTTCCTACCTGCTTTTCAATGTGATGGATAGTCGGCTCGACCGCGAAGAGGCTCTGCACAACACCGCCGAAGAGAAGGAGGATTTTCGCTTCAGCGATATTTGGCGCATCGTCCGCATCAGCGGTTTCTGGTACATCACCATTCTTTGTGTACTTTTCTATTCGGCAGTTTTTCCCTTTATCAAATACGCTACCGAGCTCATTATGCAGAAGTATGGCGTTACCGAAGACTTTGCAGGCATCATTCCCGCCATGTTGCCCATTGGTGCGCTGGTGCTTACCCCCGTGTTTGGCAGCATTTACGACCACAAGGGCAAAGGGGCATCTATCATGATGATTGGTTCAGCTCTGCTCGTTTTCGTTCACCTGTTGTTTGCCATTCCGTCGCTCAATAGTCTGCCCGTCGCGGTCGGACTCATCGTTATTCTCGGCATTGCCTTTTCGCTGGTTCCGTCGGCCATGTGGCCATCGGTCACCAAGGTGGTTCCCCACAATTTGCTCGGCACCGCCTATGCGCTCATCTTCTGGGTGCAAAACTGGGGCCTCATGGGTGTGCCTCTGCTCATCGGCAATGTGCTCGATAAGTATTGCGTGGTGGGTCGTCACGAAGTCATCGAAAACGGCGTTTCCCGCATACAGATCGACTACAATTACACCATACCGATGCTTATTTTCGCCGGTTTTGGCTTCCTGGCTATCTTCTTTTCTTACATGCTGAAACGTGAAGATGCCCGCAAAGGCTATGGCCTCGAATTACCCAATATCAAAAAATAATTGTACCGCTTCATACAGCTTATGAATCAACGGATTATTCACATGCACGCCGACGATTTTGGCGTTTCCGACCCCATTACCGATCGCATCAGCGAGTGCATCACCCACGGCGCTGTCAACAGCCTCAGCCTGGTCGTCAATACCGATGGCTTTGGCTACGCTGTCGACAAGCTGAGCCGGTGGCCACACATCCGCGTCTGCCTTCACCTCAATCTTATCGAGGGCAAACCGCTCGCGACGGGCGTTGAGGCTATCACAGACAGCAACGGCGAGTTTCGTTACTCATTTTTCAGCCTCATGCTTCTATCGCAGTTCGCCCCGGCCAAAACCCGTAAGCTCATCCGCACCCACTACAAGACCGAGATAATGGCACAAATCCGGCGCTTTCGTCACGCTTTTGGTACCACCCGGCCACTGCTTATCGATAGTCACATGCATTTCCACATGATACCGCTACTGTTCGATATCCTGTTGGAGCTTTCCGCTATCGAGGATATCCGATTTATCCGCAAGCCATACGAGCTCAGATACCTCAACCGGAGCAATCTGCGCAACTACCTGTCTGCCAATATTGTCAAGAATCTGTTGCTCAATACCTTGTCCCGGTTTCAGTTTCCCGCCGCTCACCAGCGGCAGATAGCGAGCAATGCCTTCTTTGTGGGTGTACTCTCTACCGGACGCACCTCGTATAGCGATGTCGAGGCGGCTCTCGAAGCCATTATCGCACAAAACCCCACCGGCACCATCGACATTCTTCTTCACCCCGGTGGCGTGTCGCACACATCTCAGGTCGTCTGGACCCACAAACCCGAGTTTCGCGCCTACTACGCCTCTGCCGGTCGGGCGCAGGAGTATCAGTTGGCACGGAGTAGTCAGTTAACCCATTGTATTCAAAAGTATGAAGATATTCTTAGTCATCGAAGAGGCTGATTTCTACCAACCCAACTTTGTGCACGATCTGCTCAGCAACACCCGCTACACCTGGGTAGGTGCCGCACTTGTCACCAAAGTAAAGCCCCGAAACAGCTTTCAAAACTACATGGCTGCCCATTGGTATTACCTCACTTTGCCCGAATTGTTTCGCATGGCCACCAAAAAAATCCGACACGAACTCATCCGTCGTCGCATTCTGCCCGCCCCCCACGGCCTTTTTGACAGCGTACGTCAGGCTCTTGAGCACCACAGCATACCCTTTTTCGAAGCTCACTACAACATCAATCAACCCTGCTACCTCGACCAAATCCGCGCCCTCTCGCCCGATATTATCCTCAGTTCCAACTCATTGATATTCGGCACCGAACTGCTCAACCTGCCGCCCCTCGGATGCATCAACCGACACAGCGCCCTCTTGCCAGCTTACGGTGGCGTATGGCCTGTTTTTCAGGCACTTCGTTGTGGTGAAGAGTACGTGGGCGTCACCGTGCACCGCATGAGCCCGCAGGTCGATCGTGGCGAAATACTCTCGCGCATCACCATCCCCACCGCCCACGATACCGTCGATGCCCTCTACCAAAAATGCTTTTCGTGCAGCGCGCAAGCCGTCTTCACCGCCCTCGAAAACCTGCAAACACCCGGCTTCACCGCCCTGCCACCTCACTGCCCGCCATCCTACTTTTCATTCCCCACCCGCCGGCATTGGCAGCAGTTTCGCCGGATGCGCAAACGCTTTATCTGATTGGTTATTAATATTTTAATTTTTTCAGGGCGAGCCCCTCGCTCACTCGGGTCGGGCTATCCGCTCATACTCCTCGCCGGTTCAGTTTTTGGCTCACTTTCAGTCCTTTGTATCCGGCTGCGGGGTATCCGCTACTATCCCTCTCGCAAAAAAGTTACTCCCTTATTTCGTTGCTTTCCCTCAAAACCACCACTACACTCCGCTACCCGATGACCGTCATTTCGACCGCAGGGAGAAATCTGCTCTTTACCACCTCATTTCCCCTGATAAATCCCTTCCGGGCCTAAAAATAATTCAATAAAAATAATCAATACCCACTTCACAACCAATGGTTTTTACCATTAAAAGAGTCCGTCAAATAATTTGTGAAATTAATCGTGTAAATTATTAAATATGTAAATAAATAATGTATATTTGCAGCTTGTAGTGATAAAATATTTTATTGCATAAGTCCTGTATGAGGAGCTATCTCAAATCTTTTAGGAAGATAGGTTTCACTTGGGGAAATCTTAATACCAAGCTTAAAAAAAGACACAATATAACTATGATACCAGATTTTCAATCAATAATGCTTCCGTTTTTAAAGATAATTTCAGACGGAGAAGAACATACAACTATTGAGACAAACCAAAAGTTGGCGGAGTATTTCAACTTGACAGCAGCCGAATTCGATGAATATCTTCCAAGTGGTGTGCAAAAGACCTTTCCAAATCGAGTTGCGTGGGCTAAATCCTATTTAAAAATGGCTGGACTTTTGGAAAATACAAAACGGAGTTCTTTTAAAATCACTGAAAATGGTAAAAGTCTTCTTAGCACAAATCCAGAAGAAATAAGTCTTAAATTCTTAAAAACAATCCCAGCATTTCAAGAAAGAGCCGGTCGTACACGAGAAGAAGAGTCTTCTTCAGATTCAGATAGTTCTCAAATATCAGCGACCCCAGAAGAAATTTTAGAAAATAGTTATTTGGCTATCAGAAAAAGTCTAGCCCAAGAATTGCTCTTTAAAATTAAAAGTAGTAGCCCTTCATTCTTTGAGAGTTTGGTGGTAGAATTATTAGTAAAAATGGGTTATGGTGGCTCAATAAAAGACGCTGGGCGTTCGATTGGTCGTTCAGGAGACGAGGGGATTGATGGGATTATTAAAGAGGATAAACTCGGACTTGATGTTATTTATGTACAAGCAAAAAGGTGGGAGAGTGTTGTGGGCAGGCCTGAGATTCAAAAATTTGTTGGAGCATTAGCCGGACAAGGTGCAAAAAAAGGGGTATTTATCACGACCTCCCGTTACACAAATGAAGCTCGTGAATATCAACCGCGTAATGAGACTAAAATAGTTTTGATTGACGGAGAGCAATTAGCCGAATTAATGATTGATCACAATCTTGCCGTATCGACAGTCAATACTTTTGAAATAAAAAGAATTGATAATGACTATTTTGGCGAAGAATGAAGGATTGATGTTTGACTGTGGCATTAAAGCTCATTTTTCAAAACAACTGCTTCTGATTAGCCAGAAGTTCAACACCGCTTTTACCTTATTATTAAAGTCTGTGGTCAGATCGTCCGCATACTGTCCTGATTATGTTATGATAAAAGCTAGTTTCCTGACCGACAAAGTGTCGCGCAGTAAATATATAATCAAACCGGATTCCGTCAGATGATTGAAGTTGTTTTTGTAAAAGATTGAAGATGTTTTTTGTCAGTACAATGAAAGGCTGGCGTCTTGTAAATCGCTTTCGTAGATGGTTTATACAACGAACGACCTTGCTACTGGGTTGATAGGTTATGATCGACGTGGTATAAATATTAGATAAAATATAATTAATGAAAAATCGGGAGAAACTAATAAATAAAATTAACCTATTAGAGCGCCAAATGCTTTTAAAACTTCAAGAGATTAGAGAGACTTATGAGCATAAAGGAAATAAGGGAACTGTTGTAGAGAAAGAATTTAGAGCTTTTCTGAAATATTATCTTCCTCGCCGACTTGATATTAGTGAAGGTGAGATAATAGATAGAAATTTCAATACATCAAATCAGGTAGATGTTGTAATTACAGACGAAAATCATCCGTTTACATATGGAGATAGTGGTTTAGGGTTGTTTTTTATTGAAGGAACCTGCGCCGCTGGTGAAATTAAATCTGTTCTAACTAGTGCAGAATTGGAGTCTTCACTTGAAAAAGCATATAACTATAAAAAGCTATCTATGATCCCACCTAAAGGTGCCTTGATGTTTTCAAACGAAAGTGACGGAAAAAGATTTTATTATACCCCACCGTTCTTCATCTTTGCGTTTGAAAGTCAAGTAACTCTTGAAAAAGCATACGAGATAGTAGGGTTATATAAGCAAAAGGAATATAAACCCGGATTTATCGCAGATGGAATATTTATTCTAGATAGAGGTTTAATCATTGATTTGGGTGATGGGTTAGGTGAATTTACAATCAAAAATCAAAGTGGTGAGAAAATGAAAGGTTGGACTGCAATGAGATCGGATCGAATATTATTTGATTTTCTATCATGGCTTACAGTTGTAATGCCCAGAATGCTCGGTGGAAGTAATATACTCACACCTTATTTGATGGAAATGATGAATAAAGAGTGATTAAGTTGTCGCTTATAGATCAGTGACCGGTTGTTCTGCATAATTCCTCTTTGCTGCAATCCTATTAAATTAGTATTGCAGTCTTTGGTTAGAGTCGCCTGATTCTGTATGCCATAGAATTAACTTTCTAAACCGACATAGCGTCACGCAGCTAAAAGAATCAGAATTTCAACGCCATAATAAAGAAAGGCGGGAATTATGCAACACACCGTCGACTACGTTGCCATACGATGTACGACTACGCAGTCGAACAGAAAACAAATTAAAAACAGGAAATTTCACTTTAAAAAAATAACACAATAAAAACACTTACGGCAAA
Source organism: uncultured Parabacteroides sp. (assembly GCA_964534355.1). Lineage (GTDB taxonomy): Bacteria > Bacteroidota > Bacteroidia > Bacteroidales > UBA7332 > CAXXIC01. Next base: position 6,451 of record CAZHNZ010000034.1, on the reverse strand, counting down.
AGAAGCAATTCTGAATATCGCCATGTCCGAAAACCCAGGTAGGCCGATTGTTATTAATCCAACAAATTCGATAACAGTTGATCTAAGTGGCTGTATGCGTTCAGGTCGCAGCCAAATAAGCGAGGTCTGTCTCGACCATATATATACCGACGGAACCACAAGTTCGGTTCTTATTACCACATCTTCAATCGACGGATATCCCAACTCACTTAAAATATCCACCAAAGATGGTAGTAGTCTGGAGGAGGGTACCGAATATAGGGTTCACGTGCATGTTGTGACAACCTATACAAAAAAGTTACCTGTAGATGATAATTTTTATGGCTATATAGCTGTTAACTATAGCCTTAAGTTGGACAGTAAAGGGATGGGAGCCTTAACCGGTCGAAAACTGCTGGTTTGCATTAGCGATATACATCTGGGAGCCTTCGATTTGTATGCCGAATGCCGGTTAAACCGCAAGTCGCTGACGAATTTTTTGCAAAAACTGAATGATTCACCTAACGTAAAGGAGCTGGTTATAGCCGGCGACCTGCTGGACGAATGGTTTCTGCCGGCAAAAGTTGATACCCTGGAAGGCAAAAGTCAGCTGGATTTTGTGAAAAAGATACGGGATAATAATGAAGCAGTGTTTAATAGATTCAACGCACTTTGCGATAATAAGGAGATTATGGTAACCTATGTCCCCGGAAATCACGATCTGCTTTTTACGGAGAGCGAAATCGGCAACGTTTTCCCACAAATGAAGCAGGCTCGCGATAAGGACGACGCCGGCAATGTTATTGTTGGATTAGGTACCTACGAACCCAAAGATTTTCCGGAAGTTGCCATTGAACACGGGCACCGATACAACTTCTTCTGTGCTCCCGATCCTATCTCGAATAATAAAAATTATCCGGCTAAAGGATCTATTCTTCCTCCCGGATATTTCTTTACAAGAATTGCGGTGGAATCGGTGTTTAATCGACCTCAGCAACCTCAGGAGATACCCGGTATTGCACTAACCTACGGTGATGAAAGCCAATTCCTGTGTTCACTATATGGACAGCTTTGGGGTTCTGTTTTCAAAGATTTTCCGGTTAAGCAGAAGTTCGACGAGAGTTTCATAATGACTAATATAGATGGGTTCACCGGGAAATACTCCCTGCAAGACCTGATGCCACAGGCAGGCGCCGATGGTAAGCTCTGCTCTGCTTTATATCCACGTATTCAGGATACATGGGGGCAGCGTCAGCAGGATAATAATGTGGCGGTACCCATTCCCACATTTACGGCTATTGAGCAATCGGATAGTGCCGACGCTACCGATGAAATGTCGGACGTTCAGTACTTCAGCAATACGAAATCAGACAAACGAATTGTAATTTTTGGCCATTCGCACGTGCCGCGTATTCTGGCTTCCACCACATGCGACAACAAGAGTGTGCTCTATGCCAATTCGGGTACCTGGATAGACAACAATAAGAATAATCCGACCATGACATTTGTGGTTGTTATTCCACCTAAAGATGAAAAATCACGGCTCTTATTCGTTAACTTGTATCAGTATCTGCCCAATGGTGAAATTGGGTTGCTGGATGCTCAGGCAATAACGAGGTAAATGGTGTGCCAGTCCTGTCGGAATTGAAGTTGTAAATAGGGGATGTTTTGTTGGATACGATAGGTATTAACCTCAAATAGGATAACAATAATGACAAAGAATAAAATAATTTGGTTGACGATTTTCCTCATGTTTTTGGGGTTGATAGTCTATTACATTTATCCGGAAGGCAATCTTCCAAACGATATTCAAATTGATAAACTTGTTGTTTATAAATCAAAAAGAGAATTGTTGGCCTATTCAAACGGTCAGCTGGTTAAGACCTATAAAATATCACTGGGCAGACAGCCAATTGGGGCCAAAGAATTTGAAGGAGACAAAAAAACTCCCGAGGGAGTTTACTTTATAAATGACAAAAATCCGAATAGCGGCTATCATAAAAACTTGGGTATTTCGTATCCCAATAAAGAGGACATAGAAAACGCAAAACGACTAGGTAAGTCTGCTGGTGGCGAGGTTAAAATACATGGACTTAGAAATAAAACAGGTTTTGTTTCTAAGTTTCATCGTTGGTATGACTGGACTTTAGGTTGTATAGCGGTGACAAACGAAGAAATTGACGAACTTTATAACGCAGTAAAGATTGGAACACAAATTGAGATTAAACCTTGATTCAATTTCGCCAGATTTGAATCTGCTAAATGTTTATTGAGTCGGTTTGCTTCATTTGCTTTTTACCCTCTGTTGCACTTTTTTTTGTTTTATCTGGTGTGTGATTGAAAGGGTTATTCTGACTTTGAAATTATGTTTAAAAAAAATCACAAAAAGAATTTATGAAGAAAACTTTGATTTTTGGTGTAGTTATTGCTTTAGCCGGTATATTGGTTTATTATTTCATTCCAAAATCTGTTTCGGGTAGCTATGGGAATAAGTTAATAGATAGTTCAACGATTGTCTTGTCTGTAATATTTCCGGAAACCAATGGGCAAAAGGGGAATGATTTAATCGTTTTTGCGCTGGTAAAAGAGGGAGAATACATACCTGTTACAGATTATGATGAGAAAAAACAGATTGAAACAAATGAACGAGATTCAATTTTGAAAATGCATAAAACTTTCTACACCTGTAAAAATGGAAAGTTAATTAAGTTTTATATAGATCGTGTTGTGCGGGAAAGTTATGATTGTAGCGAGTTGAAAGTTGGCCGTTTTAGATCGAAATATAAGTTAGATAATATTTCTATTGCCTCAAACTTTAAACTATCATGTAGTAAAACGTTTACAAGAATAAACCCAAATGCAAAAGATTCTCTTTATTTTCGTATCACTGAAGATAGTGTTTTTCGGGATGTTAGAACATCTTTTGATGCTGTAGATTTTGAAATTGTTAGATTTGACAATATAAAAGAGTTTCTTTGTATTGTAAATGCAGAAGATACAACGAAAGCTGTAACGAATTTGTACTTCATTAATTATGATAATCAAAAGTTGAGTATAATAGATTCAACTAAGGAAGGAATGGATATAAGTAGTTGGGGGCGAGGTTATAAGTTTTTAGATTACAAAGATATTGATAATGATAATGTTCCTGAACTAATTCTCTTATATTACGGATATGAGTGGACAACCATTGTTATATATAAAAAGAAAGGAGATAAATATATAACAGTATTAGAGAATGTAATTTATGGCTGTTGATTCAGCTTGAATTAGATAATTGTTGTGGTTTTACTTAGTTTATGCCGATTAATTCGTTCTATTCGCTTAACTCACGTTTTGTTAATTGTTTTGTGATCAAGTAGTTAGGCTTGCGATTCAGACCATGTTTCGGTCTGTTTCGATTTTGCGAACCATAACATCCGCATTTTGCATCAAACGGGCTGAAACATGAAAAAATCCCTCCCTACATTTGTCGTAGGATGCTGTTCCCCGGTTTGTCAATAGGCACCAGACTATGTCAAAGCAAAAATCCGACCTCTGGCTGGCGGTATAGTGCATCGAAAATATAAAGCGGTTTCAGTCTGATGATTGAAGCCGCTTTTGCGTAAGAAAAAAAATATCGGTATATCCCATTCCGCGCTATTCAACCCCGTCGGGGCTGTCGGGTTCGTGTCTTTGGGCTGTGTTTGCCTCCGGCTTCACCGGCGGTTATTTATGGTTTAGTCCCGTCGGGACAGGGGAGGGGCGTTGTTGTGCTGGTCTTATGGCTATTAACCTGAAGAATGTTATTCAAAAAGAATGCGGTTTCAGTCAGATGATTGAAACTGCAACCTTTCTTCGGTTTCGTATCCGGTGCGATGGGAGATAAAACAAAAAATATTATCTTTGTATCAGTAAGCATTTAACCGTAAAAGCAGAGAATATGCAAACTGTCACCGTACAAATAAATATTGACTCGCCTACAGGCCGCCGTTTGCTCAAAGAGGTGGAGCGTCATCCCAAAGTGGCCAAAATAGAGTATCCGGCATCTGAGGAGTTGTCCGGAATAAAGACATATACATTGGATGAGTCATTCTCTGAGTGTTGTGAGATTTTGAGTGAACAATATAACTGCGATGTCAGAAAATTATGACCAAATTTGATGTTGTAATTTCAGAGCAGGCGCAACAGGATTTGCGTGATTTATCATATACAATCAGTTAAGAGTATAAATCACCTGTTACTGCTATGAAATATTTGCGTGGAATTTATGCAGAGATGAAAAAGCTCAGACTTATAGCTGGCATACATCAAATAAACATCGACTCACCCGCAAGCCGCCGTTTGCTCAAAGAGGCTTAATATTACCCACAAGATCCAAAATAAAACAGACATAATATAGTGTGAATAATGAAATATCGTATATATCAGGTTGATGCATTTACAGACAAGATTTTTAATGGAAACCCAGCAGCTGTTTGTCCTTTGGATACATGGATAAGTGACGATTTGCTGCAAAATATTGCCATGGAAAACAATCTTGCTGAGACTGCATTTTTTGTTAAACAAGATAATGGTTTTCAAATCAGATGGTTCACCCCGAAAACGGAGGTTGATCTTTGCGGTCATGCAACTCTGGCTGCTGCTTACGTTCTGTTTAACTATGAAAACTATGCAGGAGACGAAATAAACTTTCGCTCTGCCCGAAGCGGAACGTTGACCGTCGCGAAACATGGAGAGTCTTTGACTCTTAACTTTCCGCTTGATGTATATGAAAATATTGAGCTGTCAGACGATTTAAAACAATGCTTTGATATTTTGCCACTGGCTGCCTTAAAAGGTAAAACGGATTATCTCCTGGTGTTCGAAAGTCAAAGTCAGATTGAAAAAATAACCCCCGATTTAAACCGGATAGCAAAACTGGATTGTCGCGGTGTTATTATTACAGCTAAAGGAGATCATGCCGATTTTGTCTCAAGGTTTTTTGCCCCACAGTGCGGCATTGATGAAGACCCGGTAACCGGTTCAGCGCATACAACACTGACCCCGTATTGGTCGAAAAGGCTCAATAAGTCAGAGTTAACAGCCATACAGCTTTCCGAAAGAAAAGGATATTTACAGTGCAAACTCTTAGAAGATCGAGTTGAGATTAGTGGAAATGCAAAATTGTATTTGATTGGTGAAATTTTTGTGGACTAAAAGCAAACCTTACACCACAATCTTCTCCTTCTTATAATCCACCGTGGTGATGATACGCAACGAGGTGTCTTTTGTGAAATAGCTCCAGGCCCAGTTGATAAAAACAACCAGCTTATTGCGAACACTCAGGATAAGCATCAGGTGAAGAAACATCCAGACGTACCAGGCCAGAGGTCCTTTGAACTTTAGAAACGGCAGCTCCACCACAGCCATATGATGCCCGATGGTGGCCATCATGCCCAGATCTTTGTATTCGTAAGGCGTTGGTCTGAATGATTGGCTTTTCAGGCTTCCCAGAATGTTTTTACCCAAATTCTTTGCCTGATTGATCGCCACATTGGCCACCTGCGGATGTCCCTGCGGATAGAGCGGGGTCTGCATGTAAGCCACGTCTCCCAGAGCATATATGTTTTCGTAATTTACCAGACGGTTGTGCCGGTCTACCACATACCGGCCCCGCACAATATCCTCTTCGCGTATGCCCGCCACTACATTTCCGATGACTCCTGCTGCCCAGATTACATTTTTCGATTGCAGCTCCTCGCCGTTGCTCAGTACTGCCGTTGTGCCATCGTAGCTCTTGAGGAAGGTCTCTGTTTTTACAATTACACCCAGTTTTTCGAGGTAGCTGCGCGATGCCCTGCGCGATGCATCACTCATGTTGTTGAGCGTGTTGGGGCTCCCTTCCAGCAGGATAATATTGAATTTGGAGAAATCGATGTTGCGGTAATCTTTGGGCAGAACATCTTTTTTCAGTTCGGCAAATGCGCCCGACAACTCCACCCCCGTGGGGCCGGCGCCCACCACAATCAGGTTCATCCACGCCTGTTTGTCTTCGGGTCGTGCAAATATCTCTTTTTCGAAGCTGAAGAGGATTTTGTTGCGTATATCTATCGATTCCTGAGTTGTCTTCATCGACAATGCATTGGCCTTTATCTCTTCATTCCCAAAGAAATTGGTTTTGCAGCCCGTGGCAATTATCAGATGGTCGTACCTGATTTCCCGGTCGAAGGTCGTTATCAGCTTATTCTCTTCAGGCAGAATAGTCCGGATATCAGACATGCGGAAATCGATGTTTCGGCTATTCTGAAAAACTTTCCGGAACGGAAACGAAATGCTGGAAGGCTCCAGCCGACCGCTGGCTACCTGATAAAACAGCGGTTGAAACATATGGTGATTTTGTCGGTCTACCAGCACTACCTTTACGCCCGTGTTGCGCAGCGTTTTGGCCAGTTGTAGTCCGGCAAATCCGCCGCCGATTATCACAATCCGGTCTCCTTGTTGTATGGGTTTG
>CAZHNZ010000033.1:0-35098 GCA_964534355.1 uncultured Parabacteroides sp. | reverse complement strand
AAGAGCCATCTTTGCAGATGAATTCCTTGTTATAAAAGGCTTAAACAGAATATTAAACTACAATGCAGAATATTAAATCGATTATTTTTGGCTTTATTGCCCTGACCGCTTCATCGTCCATACAGGCTCAAAGTTCGGCCAACTCTCCCTACACCCGCTATGGGTATGGCATATTAGCAGATGGTTCTTTCGGCCCGGCAAGAGCAATGGGCGGCTCATCATTGGGCTTCAGACAAAACAATCGGATTAACAACGCCAATCCGGCTTCGTACTCTGCTATCGACTCTACTACTTTTCTGTTCGACTTTGGCCTATCCGGTCAAATTGGCAAATTTGCCGAAGGTAATGCCCGCGAAACAAAACAAAACGGAGGCGTGGATTATATTGCCATACAATTTCCGCTCTGGAAAAATGTGGGTGCCAGTTTCGGTTTGGTTCCGTACTCTACCGTTGGCTATCAGTTTGGCGACTCATTGTCTCTGAACACAACCACCGGCACAAAAACATACAGCGGCGAAGGTGGTTTTTCGCAGGTTTATGGTGGTTTGGCATGGGCACCATTCCGCAACTTCTCTGTGGGCGCCAATTTCAACTATCTGTTTGGGACCATCAACCACATCAAGACGACCACACTGGGAACCGGCATATACTCGGGCAGCGAAACCATCAGAATGCGCACAAGGGCTCTCAAAACCGATTTGGGGGTACAATATTTCACCACAGGCAAAGACAAAAACTTCTGTATTGGTGCAACCTATTCACCAAAAACAAAGATGAGTGCAACGGTCGACACCATTTCGGTACAGTCGAATACAACCACAACCAAATCAAAGACAACCGGCATAGATTTTGATATTGCGGAGAGTTACGGTCTGGGCGCAGCCATTCAGCTCAATAAAAACTGGACTATTGCATCTGATGCTTTGTACCAAACCTGGAGCAAAGCAAACTATTACAGCCATAAGGATACATTGAACGACCGTTTCCGTATTTCCGGAGGCGTGGAATTCATCCCAAATGCAACCGGACGTAAATACTATGAACGGGTAAAATACCGCATGGGTGCTCATATATCAAACAATTATCTAAACATCCGCAACCAATCTCTTGGAGAGTATGGGGTAAGTTTGGGCCTTGGTTTGCCATTTAAAACCAGCCGTTCGGTATTGAATCTCGGTGTTGAATACACCAAAATCAATCCGCAAAACAGCCTGATGATTAAAGAAAGTTACCTGAAATTCAGCGTAAATATCACATTCAACGAATTTTGGTTTTACAAACGCAAAATTGACTAACATTTTTGAGTCAGGTTTTTTGCCTGTTTTTACTTACAAGACCATTTGAATTCCTGTTTTGAAAACAAAATACAAGTATATGCGACTATCCGTAAGGGCTATTATATCGATAGCCCTTATGTTTGTTTTGGGCACATCGTGCAGCTCCGACGAGAAAGGCACCGTACGTGCCATCAAAAACCCCGATGCTGTACCCACTCTACTCACCACCAAGGTTTCTACCCTGATTTCTGATTCGGGAATTACCCGCTACAAGCTGGTAGCAGACCTATGGGCGATGTACGAAAGAGGTGCAAAACCCTACTGGTCATTCACAAAAGGAGTTTATATAGAAAAATATGACTCTTTGATGCGGGCTGAAGCCTCTATCAAGGCTGATTATGCTTTCTTCCTGAAAATGGAACGCATCTGGATTCTGAAAAAAAACGTCAAAATTAAAAACCTCAAAGGAGAAGAGTTTACAACTCAGGAGCTCTATTGGGATCAAAATTCGAAAAAGATATACTCCCGCAAGTTCATTCGTATTAAGCAACTGACGCGTACCATCTGTGGTGTCGGATTTGTATCGAATGAATCGATGACCCAATATATAATTAAAAAGAACAACTGGAAGTTGTACTTCGACGAATCCGAACAAGACACAGTCAACTAATTTTTTCAATGCAATGACACCGGAAATATACGGCATACTGGCGGCACTTCTCTTCTCGGCCTTTTTTTCGGGTATGGAGATTGCATTTGTTTCGGCCAACAAACTTCGGTTCGAACTGGACAAAAAGAAGAATTCGCTGTCAGGCTCTATTTTAAATATATTCAACAAAGACTCTGAGCAATTTATCTCTACCCTTCTGGTGGGAAACAACATTGCTCTGGTAGTTTATGCGATTCTTGTGGTTGGTTTGCTTACGCCTGTTTTATACCAACTGACGACAAACAACCTGCTCATTATCCTGACTCAAACGATTACGGCCACGGTATTAATATTGGTGACAGGAGAATTTTTGCCCAAAACCATTGTACGGATAAACCCCAATCTGGCCATTCGATTCTTCGCTATCCCTCTATACATTATTTATCTGGCCCTCTACCCGATCAGCAAACTCACTACCTTTTTTTCTATCTTGACTTTCAGGCTCTTCGGTGTGCGTATTTCCACAGAGGGTCAACCTAAGGTTTTTGGAAAAGCCGATCTTGATTTCTTCATTCAACAAAGCATTGACGAATCTCTGGATAATTCACCACTGGATACAGAGGTTAAGATTTTTCAGAATGCACTAGACTTTTCCAACATTCGGCTGCGCGACTGCATCGTGCCACGCCCCGAAGTGGTTGCTGTAGAATGGAATGAGTCTCTTTCCGGATTAATGAACCTGTTTATTGAAACCGGACTATCCAAAATCATCGTTTACAAGGATGATCTGGATAATGTAGTCGGATACATCCACTCATCGGAAATGTTTGCCAAACCCGAAGACTGGCACACAAGAATAAACCAAATACCGGTAGTGCCCGAAACAATGGCGGCGAACAAACTAATGAAACTGCTCATGAGTCAGAAAAAAAGTATTGCTGTTGTGGTCGACGAATTTGGCGGCACAGCGGGTATGGTGACACTGGAAGATTTGGTCGAAGAGATTTTTGGTGAAATAGAAGATGAACATGACACAAAGTCCTACATCAATAAAAGAATCAGCGGTAATGAATTCATCCTCTCCGGCAGAATAGAAATTGATACTGTGAACGAGATGTACGACCTCGAAATACCTGAATCGGAAAGCTATGCCACCATTGCGGGATACATCTTGCTCCATCACCAAAAATTTCCAATATTGAACGAAACCATCAGAATCGGCAAATTTGAATTGAAGATTCTGAAGATTTCATCCACAAGAATCGACTTAGTGAAGCTAAAAGTCGAATAATATTCATTTTTTTTTACAGCTTCATCTAAATTTATTGCATTTTTTGTATCTTCGTGCCCTGACTTTTAATTAACAGAATTATAAACTTAAATCAGATAAATTTTAAATGGCTACATTAGGAAGAATCAGAAGCAAAGCAGGCTGGTTAGTCGGGTTTATTGCCCTTGCATTATTCGCATTTATTATTGGAGATTTCCTGAACTCCGGATCTACTTTTTTCCGTCAATCCAAAGACAAAGTGATAACAATCGACGGAAAATCAATTTCGTCGGCAGAATTTATGGAACGTATAGACGAACTTACTACGGTTTATAAATTCGAAACCGGTCAATCAACTCTTCCAGAAGAGTACATCGCAAACATCCGCGAAACAGTTTACGAATCATTTATTCGTGAAAACATCATCAACGAACAGGCAGAAGAAGCCGGAATTTCGGTATCAGACGCAGAGTTGAACGACTTATTGATGGGAAACAACATCTCTCCGATGATTCAACGCCTGCGTGTGTTTGTAAATCCACAAACCGGAATGTTTGACGCAAACATCCTGCGCAATTTCATCAAAGCCATTAGCACCGATAATCCTGAAATAAAAGGCGAACAAGCTGAGCAGATTAAAGAGGCTAAAAAATATTGGGCATACTGGGTGAAGAATGTAAAACAACAACGCTTAGAAGAAAAATACAGTGTATTGTTGGCAAAAGCTGTTTCTCCAAATACACTCGAAGCTAAAAGTGCTTTTGAAGGCTCGAAAAAAAGTGTTGATTTCGTTTATGCTGTGAAGCCATACTTTACTATTGCCGATTCGACAATAGAAGTATCAAACAGCGAATTGACAGCTTTGTACGAAAAAAGAAAAGAAAGCTTCAAACAGGAAGAGACACGTGCCGTAAAATATATTTTCGTTCAAATTACACCTGATGCGGCTGACTTCAAGGAGGCAGAAGCAAAAATTGCTCAGGTAAGAAACGAATTTGCAACCACACAGGATGTGGCTGGCGTAATCAACGAAAACTCGGATGCTCAATATGTGGATGCCTTTGTTCCTGTACGCAGCCTGCCCGAAAACGTAAAAGGTTTTGCTGCAGCCGGACAAATAGGCGAGGTATACGGTCCTTATCTTGACAAAAACACGTATGCAATGCACCGTATTATGGCAAAAACAGTTTCTCCGGACTCTGTAAAAGCACGTCACATACTTATTCCATTTACTGACGAAGCTCAAAGCAGTACTTTGGCAGATAGCGTTCTGAACGTATTGAAAAACGGTGGAGACTTCGCTGCTCTGTCTGCAAAATTCTCTGCAGCACAGAATGCTCAGTCGGGAGGCGATTTTGGCTGGTTCAACGAAGAAATTGCTGTAAGAAGCATGGGTACTGAATTTAAAGATGCCTGTTTCAACACAGCAGTAAATGAGTACACCAAGGTAAAAACGACTTACGGTTATGATTTGATTCAGGTTACTGAAAAAACAGCACCTGTACAAAAAGTAAAATTGGCGTCAATTATCAACGAAGTGATTCCTAGCAAAAAAACAACTGGTTCTATCTACAACAACCTGAGCCAGTTTATCATCAAAAACGACAACAGCCAAACTTTCGAAGAGAATGCTCCGAAAAGCAATTATATGATCATGGCTAATCCTGCTGTTGGAACCAACGATTACTCACTTGGCGATGTCAAAAATGCCCGCAACATTGTTAGCTGGATATTCAACACAGCGGATAAAGGTGACGTTTCGAGCATTTTCGAAGTAGACAACAAACTGATTGCCGTTACTGTTACAGACATTACGAAAAAAGGATACACTCCTCTTGAAACAGTTCAGGATAAATTGAAAGCTGAAATTTTAGTTGACAAAAAAGCAGAGAAAATCATCAGCGAACTGAAAGCTAAAAACATCACCAGCATCGAAGGATTTGCGCAAGAAATGGGCAGCCGTATTGACACTGCTAAATTCGTAAGCTTCTCTACTGCCCGCATCACCGGCATTGGCGACGAGCCGGCATTGTGTGGTATTGCACCGTATTCGGCCAAAGGGAAATTGTCTGCTCCGGTTAAAGGTAAAAATGGCGTTTACGTGTTAACTGTTACCAACGAGATGGATTCGAACCGTCCTTTTGATGCCAAAGCAGAAATCAGAAATCTTTCCGGAAACTACATGTACAGAATAATGTACCAAATGATGGAAACATTGAAAAAATCATATACAATAGAAGATAACCGTATTCGTTTCTTCTAATTGATTTGAATATCAGCTACAAAAGAGGTTGTCTTCGCAGAAATGGAAGACAACCTCTTTTTTTATGCGGCTAAGCAAACAGCAATCGCATGACAATCAAAAAAACTTCGTAACTTTGCCCTTCATTTGAATTCAACATGGAAAAAGAGAGACTTTTAGGTAAAACGCTGACAGAACTGACAGAAATCGTCAGACTTGCGGGTATGCCCGGATTTACAGCCCGGCAGATTTGTGAGTGGCTTTACAAAAAAAAGGTTACCTCCATTGATGAGATGACAAATCTTTCGATTAAAAACAGATTACTACTAAATGAAAGCTACGAAGTGGGTGCTGATAAACCTCTCTCGTTTCAGAAATCGAAAGATGGAACCATCAAATACCTGTTCCGAACCAGCACAGATAAGCCCGTCGAGGCTGTCTTTATTCCCGATAAAGAAAGAGCAACCCTCTGCGTTTCATCTCAGATCGGATGCAAAATGAACTGTTATTTTTGCATGACCGGAAAACAAGGTTTCAATGGCAACTTATCTGCCAACGAAATCATCAATCAGGTACAATCTATACCCGAAAGCGAAACGCTTACTAATATTGTCTTTATGGGTATGGGCGAACCGCTCGACAATGCTGACGAACTATTCAAAGCACTGGAAATATTGACCATGCCCTGGGGGTATGCCTGGAGCCCAAAGCGTATTACGGTTTCAACAATCGGTTTGCAAAAAGGGCTAAAACGATTTCTGGATGAAAGCCAATGCCATTTGGCAATTAGCATACACGCCGCTTTTGCTGAAAAACGACTCTCAATTATGCCCATCGAAAAGGCATTCCCAATATCTGAAATCATACCAGTGCTACACGAATATGATTTCTCAAAACAACGACGGTTGTCATTTGAATACATATTATTTCGCGACTTTAACGACTCGCGTCGTGATGCGCTTGAGCTTTGCCGATTACTGAAAGGGCTGGATTGCAGGGTAAACCTGATTCGTTATCATGCCATTCCGGGTGTTGATCTACGACCATCGGACATGGCCCGTATTGAGGAATTCCGGGACATTGTATCGCAACACCACATTACTTGCACAATACGATCTTCCCGCGGAGAAGACATATTTGCGGCCTGTGGTATGTTATCTTCCGAAAAAACAAAAAAAGATACTCCGGCTCAATAGTCAGATGAAAAAAAAGCAGTAATTTAGTGAGCTCCAAATTAGGGGAAGAAATATCATAACAGAAAAAAAATAAGAATTATGCAGGATGAAAAAATAAAAGTTGGTATTACCCACGGGGACATCAACGGAATCGGTTACGAAGTACTACTCAAAGCACTATCCGATCCAAGAATTGTAGAGATTTGCACACCTATCATTTATGGTTCTCCCAAAGTGATGGCATATCATCGCAAAACATTGGATATACCGGCATTCAATTACAGCATTATCGGCTCGGCATCAGAGGCCGCCGACAATCGCATAAATATCATCAACTGTGTAGATGAAGATATTAAAGTTGAACTGGGAAAAGCAACTCCGGCAGCAGGCGACTCGGCAATGCAGGCACTTAAACGTGCAGCCGAAGATATGGAAAAAGGACTGTTCGATGTGCTGCTGACGGCACCAATCAACAAAGAGACAATCCAATCCAAAGAGTTTGACTTTCCCGGACATACCGAGTTTTTGCAGGAAAAACTGGGTACCGGAAAGAAAGCAACCATGATTTTGATCAAAGATAATCTGAGAGTTGCTCTGGTTACAGGCCATGTTCCATTGGCAAAAGTGCCGGATATGATCAACAAAACAGACCTTATCAACAAGATAAAAGCTTTCAACAACACCCTCACTTTTGACTTCGGATTGCAAAAGCCCCGCATTGCGGTATTGGGATTAAATCCTCATACTGGCGATGGTGGCGTAATAGGCACCGAAGAACAGGAGATAATTATTCCAGCCATTAAAGCAACACAGGATTTGGGCATTCTGACTTTCGGGCCCTATCCGGCAGATGGCTTCTTTGGTTCGGGACAGTTTAGCAAATTTGATGGAATATTGGCCATGTATCACGATCAGGGCCTGGCGCCTTTCAAAACAATGGCCATGGATTTAGGGGTGAATTATACGGCAGGACTGCCCATCGTAAGAACATCTCCGGCACATGGTACGGCCTACGACATTGCAGGCCAAAATATTGCGTCTGAGGAATCATTCCTTCAGGCTCTGTATTTGGGCATCGATGTTTTCAAATCCAGAAAACAGGAAAAGAGCTTCCGTGCAAATCCACTTCGCAAACAATATTTCGACAAAGGTAATGACAATGAAACCCTTAATCTGAAAGAAGAAGGCGAAGCCTGAGAAACAAGAGACGACAGCAAAGAATAAGCACAGATGGAACATATTGAAAACGGAGATGAATTTGGAGGACTATCGGTGAATAAAGGAATTCCTCAACCACCGTCAGTCAATCCCTACCTGAAGGAAAAAAGACGTATCCGCAAGAAGGAATATTCAGCAGGCGAATTTGTAGAGGGAATTCTCAACCACAATGTTACCGTACTAAGTCAGGCGGTCACATTGGTAGAGAGTTCAAAACCCGAGCACCAATCTCTGGCTCAAGAGATTATCGAAAAATGCCTGCCCTATTCCGGAAACTCTGTGCGAATAGGAATTACCGGCGTACCCGGTGCCGGCAAGAGCACCTCCATCGACACGTTTGGGATGCATCTGATATCGCAAAACAAAAAACTGGCGGTTTTGGCGATAGACCCAAGCAGCGAGAGATCTAAAGGCAGTATTCTGGGCGATAAAACCCGTATGGAACAGCTCTCCATTCAGCCCAATTCATTTATCAGGCCCTCTCCTTCTGCTGGCTCACTGGGCGGCGTAGCCCGAAAAACACGCGAAACAATAGTCTTGTGCGAAGCTGCCGGTTTTGACACAATTATAGTAGAAACAGTCGGGGTGGGACAGTCTGAAACGGCAGTTCATTCGATGGTCGATTTCTTTATGTTGCTTCAGGTACCCGGCACAGGCGACGAATTGCAGGGCATTAAGCGTGGTATAATGGAACTTGCAGATGGGATTGTTATCAATAAAGCCGATGGTAATAATATTGAAAAAGCCCAATTAGCTCAGGCTCAATACAGAAATGCGCTGCATCTGTTCCCAACGGCTCAATCAGGCTGGGCGCCTAAAGTGCTCACCTATTCGGGCTACTACAATCTGGGAATACCCGAAATCTGGGAAATGGTTGACCAATACGTTCAATTTACAAAAGAGAATGGTTACTTCGATTATCGACGTACAGAACAAGCCAAATACTGGATGTACGAAAGCATTAATGAAAGTCTGAAAAATAGTTTTTACCGCAATCGGACCATAGAAGATAGACTTCACAGCATTGAAAAACAGGTTCTTAATGGCGAAAAAAGCTCATTTATTGCAGCCAAAGAGATGTTAGATTTGTATTTTGAAGGTTTAAGGTAATAGAAACTCCACCTCTTTAAAATAATAATCTTTCATCTGATTATCTGCAGTTTCTAGTATAATTTGCCCATCCGGGCGAATATCCGCAATGCGGGCCAGAAACTCCGCGTCTGTATCTTTATACCTGTAAAAGCCATCACGACGGTACAAATCGCTCATGTAACTATCCCGAAGAGCATCATCGCCATTGTGTATTAGGGTGAGGTAAACACTGAAAATCCGATTCAATATTTTCTGCAACAACAACTCCCGATCAATATCCAGTCCTGTAATCTGCTTTAATGAAACCGGATTGGGGGCATTTGACATAAAAATATCCTGATTGACATTAAGTCCTATACCGATTACGGAAGACTCGAGCGAATCTCCGCAAAGGTTGTTTTCAATCAGGATACCGGCCACTTTTTTGTCACGCCAGTAGATGTCATTGGGCCATTTTATTTTAAAATCACCCCACTCGCCTAACGTCTCGACCAGGGCGACTGAAACGATTTGAGACAATAGGAATTGCTCAGTAATTTTCAGAAAAGATGGATACAGCACCAAACTAAACGTAAGATTTTGCCCCACAGCAGACTCCCAACTATTACCTGTTTGTCCCCGTCCGGCATTCTGATATTCAGCCCAAACGCAAAAACCCTCTTCGCAAGCATCAGTTGCGAGCAAATTCAACAAATAGCGGTTGGTCGAGTCAACCTCATTCAGACGGCAAATATGCATAATCGAATTATTTACGAAGTAAGTCAAAAGCAGCATCGAGCCAGATATAGACATCATCCGGACAATGATTGGGTTCAGAATAAGCGGAACTTCTTTTTTCGCCCAACCGAACAACCACAGCATTTAATTGTGGAATAATAAAAACATATTGCCCCAAAATTCCACGCATATACGGAATAGTATACCCCTTGTATTTCAATATCCAAAACTGAAAGCCATAGATATTATTTTTCGTTCCGTTATCCGCTCGCAATAATGTGGTGTCGGCACAGACCATATCGGATAGATAGTCCGGCGAAATAACCTGTTTGCCATTCCAGTTTCCCTTGTTAAGCACAAGTAATCCCAATCTGGCAAAATCACGGGCATCAGAATTAAAACAACAATACGCTTTCTCCATTCCACCGGCATAGTCCAGACTCCAGAGCGCGTCATTCTCGGCCTGAATAGGTGTCCATAAACGTCGGGATGCATATGCCGAGATTGATTCACCAACTGCCCTCTGCAATACAAAAGCCAATAGCTGTGTTACGCCACTCTGATATTCGAAAAACTTTCCGGGTTCTGATTTTAATTTTAATCTAGTCATCAGCTCCCACAAATTGCGGCCATAATAAGCCTCGGTTGTAACCGTAAAAAGCGAAGAATGAGCCTCTTCCCAATCAGATGAAGCGCTCATTGTTAAGAGCGTGCGTATGGTCAGATTTCTGTCACTAAGACTATTCAGTTCAGGCAGAAAATCGCTGACAGGCTGATCCAGACTGCGTATTTTCCCATCGGTAATAGCACAACCAACCAGAAGCGAAACGATGCTCTTGGCCATTGAAAACGAATTACTCAGCTTGTTTTCGTCATAATCCTGCCAATACTGCTCTGCAAAAATAACAGAATCCCGGACAACCAGAAAAGCGACTGTCTGATATTGGGCAAACCCCGGAAAACGATTTTCATCTATCTTTCGCCCCACATACCCGTTATCAAATCGCCAGGGAGAAGGATGACCGGCTTTCACAATCCTATTTTCAAAAAAATGATAATCATCAATATCCGGCGTGCCATGAATAAGGGCCTGCCGTACATAAAATGCAGAAGGAACAAAGAACAGCCAAATAATCAAAATGGCAATTACTATAAAGAAAAAAAACAGTATTTTTCGCATATTATCATTTAAAAATGAACTTTTCCTGAATAGAAGAAACAAATGTATAAAATATTTGAGACAAAAACGTTGCAAATTCCAAAATTTCCGTTACTTTTGTGATAAATAATCATGTTGTCTAACATTATTATATGGCGGAAAAAGAAAAAGCACCGATACTTCTGGAACAAGCAATACCCGAACTTTACGAATTGCTAAACGAAGAGCAGAAACTTATGGTTGACAATCACCATAAGATTCAGTATTTCAGAAAAAACGAGATTATTTATTGCGAAGGCGATAGTCCGAAAACCATGCTTTGCCTGATAAAAGGTAAGGTGAAAATCTATAAAGATGGTATTGGTGGACGTTCGCAGATTATTCGTATGTTGAAACCCGTTGCATACTTCGGGTATCGCGCCTATTTTGCCAAAGAACCTTACGTAACCGGTGCTACCGCATTCGAGACATCAATCATCTGCTCCATCCCCATGAGGCTCATAGAGCTTCTGATTAAAGAGAACAATGCATTGGCTTTCTTCCTGATCAAAGAGTTATCCGTAGACTTAGGTGCATCAGATGCACGCATGGTCAATCTGACACAAAAACATATCCGCGGACGTTTGGCTGAAGCTCTTCTCTTTTTACAGGACAACTACGGTATGGAAGAGGATGGTGCTACCCTGAATATCTACCTTTCGCGCGAAGATTTGGCGAACTTATCGAATATGACTACGTCTAATGCGATTCGCACCCTGTCTATCTTCTCGAATGAGCGCATCATTACGGTTGACGGACGAAGAATCAAAATTATTGACGAAGAAAAACTACAAAAGATTAGTAAATACGGATGATTTTTTCAACTGAAATAGAAGGAAGAAATATCTTTTGCATTCGCATAGTCGGTTAGCAGTTTGCTACACAAATCAATGGCCTCAGGCAATCCGCTCCGGCCATTGTATCCATTTATTATAATCAGTATCTTTATCGTTTCGGGAAGGATTTTTGTCCTTTCCTCATCGCTTGTGGGTGTACCCACACCGCCATTGTCATCTCTATAAACAGGCAAACCTGTAATATTCAATACTCCCCGGCCAATAGCCTCAAAATGCTCACCCGGCCGACCCACACCCAATGTGAGAGCTCCCTCGATTCTCGTATAGTCAAATCCGCCGATAGAAAAACCGGTAACGAGCGAAACCACATTAATCAAATCGACCAACGTATTAATCTGATACAACCCAAGCCCTCTGATTAACCTTCGACGCAATGCTTCTGCCGAAGGACGGTATCTGTTTGGGTCTTTACCCAACACCTTATAAGCCTGCCTTGTAGCAGCAATAACCGGATGCTGATTGACCTCAGACAAGGACGTATCAGACAACAGTTTTTCTTCGAAACGAGCAATCTGCTCCCACAAGCCGGGATGATGAAGGCTATTTTGCACCGTGCAAATCAATGCAGCGCCCACAAAATGTGGGCAAGCCCGCCTTATATCATCCGAAACCCGAATATCCATATCCTTAAATAGAAGCCTCTACAACAAGCTGATTGATAAGTGGATTGGCATACATTTCGAGAATTTTTGTCCTCAGGAAAGGAATATCCTTATTCTCAATCTTTATTTTATCCAACTGACCATTTAAATAAGCATCAAACTGTTCAAACTCCTCTTTCGAATACTTATCAGCAAAACGGGTTCCATTTTCCATCATATCGAGAGCCACATAATTACCGGGGAAAATTTTGTAACAGGCATGAATCTCAGAATCGATAGCCTGGACTACGCCCTGAAGCAATTCCGACTTAGAAAGGCCGGCCGACAAAGACTCCAGTTTAGGATTGAGGGGGCGTCCGACCTGAAAATGAATACGTCCTTTTTGCCCAAACAATCCGGTCTCCATATTCCTCAAATCATCTACCTGCGTCTTTTTATACTCCGGGTCGTCTCTTTTGAGCTGAAACTCCTGAGCTTTAAGATAATCGCATGGATCATATTCGTAAGAGAGTGAAAGCGGAACTATATTCAATTTCTTGATATTCGAGATAAAGTCGCTTTGACCACCCATACTCAACATCTTAATCAAACTCTCCTGAGTTTGATCATTTGAATCCTTGGCACGCCCTTCGCGTTGAGCAATCCACACCATTTCCTGCTTTTCGGTAATTGCATGGTGAATATATGCTGATAATTTTTGCGATGCTGTAAGCATTTGCCTGACAGAAACACCTCTTTTTACGATAAAACTCTTGTTGAGACGGACCAGATTTTCAATCCATGGAAAGACTAACAGATTATCGCCAATAGCAATTTCGCAACCACGAAATCCATATTTCAGAAGCAGTACACTCAGAATAGCAGAATCGAGAATAATATCGCGGTGGTTCGAGATAAAAGTACAACTTCCCAATGCCTTAAGTTCTTCAAATCCACCACCTTCAACACTTACAGAAGAGTGATTGACCAACCGCCAAACCATAGGACTTGATACTTTGGCCTGAAATTCATCTTTACTACTGAATTTACTCAGCTTCGAAGAGAGTTCGTCGAGATCTATTTCGGGCAAAACATATTTAACGGCGCGCAAAAAGCGTTCTTCTTTAAACAATTGCTCAATTATCTGAGGCACTTCTTCGTCGTGAAAAGGCCTGATATCATCGAAATTATTACTCATAATTCATTTTCTATTATATCCGACATAACGTCTTTAATATCCAATCCGGCCGCCCTTACCTGCTGAGGAATAAAACTTGTCTGCGTCATACCGGGTGTTGTATTCACTTCCAGCAAATAAACGCCATCACCGGCAATAATATAGTCGGCCCGAATAATCCCGCGGCAATCCAAAATATCGTATATCTCTGAAGTGCGTGACTGTATCAGATTGGTCAATTCGTCAGAAATTCGGGCAGGCGTTATCTCTTCGGCCATTGAAGCATTATATTTAGCTTCATAATCGAAAAATTCATTTTTACTAACCACCTCTGTGATTGGAAATACAACCGATTTATCTTTTGTTTTGTAACAGCCACATGTAACCTCTGTTCCGGAAATAAAGGATTCTATAATAATCTCATCACCTTCGCCAAAAGCATTGGCAATAGCAGCATCCATTTCAGAGAGCTCTTTCACCTTGGAAACTCCAAAACTAGAACCGCCCACATTGGATTTCACAAAACAAGGCAAGCCAAGCTGAGCCACTATATCGTCGGCAGAGTAAGCATCCTGTTTGCGCAACAATACTGCTTTAGCCACCTGAATACCATAAGTACTCAAATACCTGTTGCAAACATATTTATTAAAAGTGATAGCCGCAGCCAAAACGCCACAACACGAGTATGGAACCCCTACCAGCTCAAAATAGCCCTGAAGAATTCCATTTTCGCCCGGTGTACCATGAATGGTGATATATGCAAAATCAAAAACAATTTTGGTTCCGTTTTTTTCAAAGCTAAAATCATTCTTATCCACAGGCAGAGTCGTTTGCTCATCTATAACAACCGACCATTCTCCGTTGCGAATAGTCACAACATAAATGTTATATTTATTTGAATCAATAAAGGTGGATAAACCCTGTGCACTTCGCATGGATACGACCCACTCTGACGAATCCCCCCCGGCTACAATTGCAATATTTTTCATTTTACCTATTATTTTAGAACACGAAAGAGGATGATTTAAAGAAACTGAAAATCAACCACATCCGGTATAAGATTTATAACTCTCTGTTTGAAATATAAGAACGCCAACGCTCAGCCAATTGTTGCATATCTGCAGGCACTTCGCTGTCGAAAAAAAGTTCTTCACCGGTAGTCGGGTGAACAAAGCCAAGCGTTTTTGCGTGCAATGCCTGTCGTGGACAAACATCAAAACAATTCTGCACAAACTGTTTGTATTTGGCAAAAGTGGTTCCTTTGAGCACCTCATTGCCACCATATCGGGCATCGTTAAATAGTGTATGTCCGATATATTTCATATGAACCCGGATTTGGTGCGTGCGACCGGTTTCGAGGCGACACTCAACCAATGAGACATATCCGATTCTTTCGATTACAGAATAGTGTGTCACTGCATGTTTTCCATAGTCGCCATCCGGAAAAACAGTCATTTGTTGTCTGTCTTTCAGGCTTCTGCCTACGTTGCCCTCGATAGTGCCGTGGTCGTTTTCGACCCGTCCCCATACCAGAGCTACATATTTCCGTTTGGTTGTTTTTTTGAAGAACTGTAACCCGAGACTCGATTTGGCTTCGGGCGTTTTGGCAATAACGAGCAAGCCTGACGTATCTTTGTCGATGCGATGCACAAGTCCAAGTCGCGGATCTTTGGCGTTGTAATTCGGATTATCCCGAAAATACCAGGCCAGTCCATTAACCAGAGTACCCGTATAATTTCCGTGTCCGGGATGAACTACTAATCCGGCCGGTTTATCCACCACCATCAAATCGTCATCTTCATACACAATTGAAAGAGGAATATCTTCGGGAATAATTTCGAGTTCGCGACGGGGTGTAGCCATCACAAGCGACACCACATCAAACGGTTTCACTCTATAGTTTGATTTAACCGCTACGCCGTTGACAAGAATAGAGCCAGCCTCTGCTGCACTTTGAATCCGGTTTCGGGTTGCATTTTCCAGGCGATCAACCAAAAACTTATCCACACGCAACATGGTCTGTCCCTTATCCGCTACAAAGCGAAAGTGCTCAAACATTTCGGGCAACGCAGCCTCATCGACTTCGTCCGTCAATTCATCAATATCTTCTGTTGAATATGTATCCATTAAAACCAAGATTCTTCTGTGTTTTCCACTTTTTCGACCTGTTGTGTCGAATCCGAGTTGACCGGCGTCATTCCATCGCCAATATTGAGAATGAGAGAGGAGCCCATCGGCAATTTCTGACCGGGTAATAATTTCCGGCCTTTGTAAATAATCTCGACGACAAGATCTTTGTACTCGGAAGGCACTTCCACCACTGTTTGTACCGTAAAGCCCACTGATGTGAGCGTAGCTATTGCCTGACGCGAAGAGATATCTCGCACATCGGGTACGGTAACTCTTTTTATGGTATTTGAATTGATTGAGAGAAATACGATCCGTCCCTCTTTTACACTCGATTCAGCGGCAGGGATTTGCTCAACAATGGAACCCGGCTTTTTGCCTCTGATATAGACAGAATCGACTATTTCGAAACGCAATTTCTTGTTTGATAAAATCTGAGATGCCTCCTCTACCGACAACCCTCTTAAATCAGGGACAGTGACAGACTCGCCATGTCGGGTATAAAAATTGAGCCAGAGAGTAACAGCCAGCAATAGCAAACATACAATCCCGGTAGCCCAAAGCAAATTTCTGACGTAGAAATTCTTCAAAAAAGTTTGAAAATTCTTTTTAAACTCCATAACAGTAAATGATTACCAAAGAGAGGCGAAATTACGCAATATTTCATTATAAAACAGCAACATGCACCAAAAACTTACTAAAAAAAAGCAGCGTTTAAGGCAATGGTGCGGAATATAAATAAAAAAAGTAAAGATCCTCGTTTTGAAAATCCTTACTTTTTATACGGAATATTTCTAAAGGACAGACTATCCTTTGTACTCGTCAGATACTGTCAGTTTAGCTCTGCCTTTTGCACGACGTGCAGCTAATACTCTGCGGCCGTTAGCCGATGACATACGTGTGCGGAAACCGTGTTTGTTTTTGCGCTTTCTGTTCGAAGGTTGAAATGTTCTTTTCATCGCTGAATATTTTATTTTCGTTATTAATTTCCAAATTGGACGGCAAAAATACCCACTTTTTTTCTATTTACAAAACAATATTGCTTTTTTGGCATAAACTTTTTTACTTTTTCCCGATTTTACATTACTTTTGCGGCGAAATTAACCAAACAGGAAGCAGACTAGCCTATTTTATCGAATAATAAAAAAGGCAAAACAGGGTTTGCACCGCGGGCAAATATTATTAAAAACAAATAAGCATAACAAATAATTTTTATGGCAAGTACATCAGATTTCAGAAATGGCATGTGCATCGAATTCAATAATGGCCTGTACTTTATTATTGAATTTTTGCATGTAAAGCCGGGAAAAGGTGCAGCATTTGTGCGCACAAAACTCAAAAACGTACAAACAGGTCGTGTGATCGAAAACACCTTCAACTCAGGCGTAAAGGTAAATGAGGTACGTATCGAAAGACGTCCGTATCAGTTTTTGTACAAAGACGATATGGGATACAACTTTATGAACAACGAAACCTTTGATCAGGTGATTGTGGATGAAAACCAAATAAACGGTTATAAATTCCTGAAAGAAGGTGAGAATGTGGAAGTTGTACTTCATGCAGACAACGATGCTATTTTGTATATCGATGTTGCAACGCAAGTAGTTCTGGAGGTCACTTATACCGAGCCCGGCATGAAAGGCGATACAGCTACCAATACACTGAAACCGGCGACTGTGGAAACCGGCGCTGAGGTGCGTGTGCCTCTGTTTATTGAAACAGGTGAGAAAATCAAAATCGATACAAGAGACGGTTCATACATCGAAAGAGCGAAGTAAACCGACCCCAAACTTAGTTGAACACCGAAAACGGAAAATGGATTTAATAGCTGTTTTCCGTTTTTTATTTTTATATTTGCCGGTAAATAAAAGCCAGAGAAGATGTTCCATTCCTTAATTATCCCTGTTTATAACCGTCCACAAGAGGTAGACGAACTATTATCAAGCCTTTGCCATCAGGAAGCCACCAATTTCGAAGTAATACTTGTAGAAGATGGCTCTGACATTGACTGCAAAAGCGTGGCAGAGAGATATGCTCAAACGCTAAATATCAGGTATTTTTACAAAAGCAATTCAGGACCCGGCGAATCTCGCAACTATGGTGCAAAACAGGCTAAAGGCGATTATCTACTGATTCTCGATTCGGATTGCATCATCCCGCCCGGCTATGTAGCGGAGGTGAACCGCGAGCTAAGCAGTGAACCTTGCGATGCTTTTGGTGGTCCGGACAGGGCGCATGATTCGTTTTCGGATATGCAGAAAGCCATAAATTATGGCATGACTTCTTTTTTTACAACCGGCGGAATACGCGGAGGTGCAAAAAAGAAACTGGACAAGTTTTATCCGCGTAGCTTCAATATGGGTATTCGACGAGAAGTATATGAATCTCTGAATGGTTTCTCAGATATGCGATTTGGCGAAGATATCGATTTCAGCATCAGGCTTTTTAAGTCGGGCTACAAGGTTCGCCTGTTTCCGGATGCATGGGTGTACCACAAACGTCGGGTTGATTTGCGCAAATTTTACAAACAGGTACACAACAGCGGCATTGCCCGCATAAATTTGTATAAGAAATATCCGGATTCGTTGAAATTAGTCCATCTGCTACCAGCTGTATTTACGGTAGGAAATCTGATTTTGGCGGGCACTTCTTTTGTATGCGGGTATTCATTACTCCCCTTACTTCTTTACGCCCTGACGATCTGCGTCGATGCTACCCGGACAAATAAAAGTTTAAAAGTTGGCTTTCTTGCCATTCCGGCCGCATATGTACAGCTGTTTGGCTATGGATTGGGTTTTTTGGGTGCAGCCTGGCAAAGAGTGATACTGGGAAAAGAGAGTTACACTTCGTTTTCTGGGAATTTTTACAAATAAAAAACAAGCGAGAAAGAGATCTGGAAATAAAACCGATAGAATATCAACCCATATTAAAAAAAAAGGGCTTATAGGTCAAAATTGAAAGGAAAGTCTTACAACCTCCCTTTCTCTACTTCATTCTTTATACATTGAAATTCCTTATGGATGCGAACAACCAACTCTCGGATTTGCGCCAAATCATAATCCTCCGGTGCATCGCTGGCTTCACTAAGCAGTGCCGCAAGAGGAAAACAATACAAAGACATGGAAGTTCCTTTCATCTTGTGAATAAGAAACAACAAGGTTGACTTATCGTCGATCGGAATAGCCACATCTATTCTATTTAGGTAATCTTCAAACTGCGCAATACCCTCATCTATAAGAGTGTACATACCCTGTTTATTTCCTTCAAAAATACCATTAAGGACAGTTCGACTGTAATGTTCCTCTTCTCCCGGAATTTCTTCAGCCGAAACCTCTTCGACGACAGAGTTTTTTACCAAATATTTGTGTAGCATATCGGCTAATGCAGATGGATTAATTGGCTTGGACAGATAATCATCCATTCCCGCCGAGATACATTTCTCTCTTTCTCCTTTAATGGCACCGGCAGTAAGAGCAATTACCGGCACATGCAAACCAAACTGCTTCTCATACTCTCTCCATTCTAAAGTAGCTGTGTAGCCGTCCTTTACAGGCATTTGCACATCCATAAGTATGAGATCAGGATGATTCATTTTGGCTTTTTCAAGAGCATCATTTCCGTCATAAGCCTCCACAACTATTGCTTCAGGAATTATTTTCGAAATTAGCGTGCGAGATAAAAACACGTTTAGCTGCACATCATCAACCACAAGAATATTTGGCTTTGAGCCATCAAAGGGATTGGAAACGCCCAAACCAGATGTGGCATTCTCTTGGGTTTCATTGGAACGGAGGGAACTTAACACTTTATACAACTCGCTTGATTTTACTGGTTTAACTAATTTGGAAACAACATTATATTTAGCACATGACTCGGCTATATGGGCATCTTCTGCCGAACTATGAAGCAATATGATCGGTAATTCATCGGATGATTTCTTGAGTTTATCACGCACCAGCCGAATTGTTTCGAGACCATCAAAGTAAGGCATATGGTAATCAATTATCATTGCATCAAAAGGCCCGTATGACTCAAGATACGACAAAGCATCAATACCATTGGTAAAAGATTCTGTTTCGATATTCCATAACTTCAACGTATTAGACAAAATAGTTAAGTTCTGTTTGTTATCATCTATAAGAATAACACGCCTCACATCAACTATCTCTTTATCCGGTAGCACCGGAATATCTTCATATTTTTTACTAATCGAGAAAGAGAAGGTTGTTCCCTCTCCCGGAACGCTGGAAAGTCGAAGAGGTGAATCCATTTTTTCAGCAAGCTTGTTGGAAATAACCAACCCCAAACCCGTACCACCAAAACGACGTGTGGTAGACGAATCAGCCTGTGAAAATGCTTTGAATAATTTTCGCTGTTGCTCTTCATTAATACCAATTCCGGTATCTCTTACCGAAAAAGTAAAATCTCCCTGCGACGGCTGATTTTTATCTGGCGTAAATGAAACGGAGAGCTCTATTTCGCCCGACTCGGTGAATTTGACTGCATTGCTGAGCAAATTGACCAGAATTTGCTTGAGGCGCACCGGGTCTATGGTCACAAAGCGTGGCATTTTGGGTTGAATATTGAGCAGCATTTCCAGGTTTTTCCGTGCAGCGTTGTATTTACATATATCTGCCGTTTGCTCAATCAATTCTATTAAATCGGTTTTCACCTCATCGAGTTCCAGTTTTCCTGCCTCAATCTTAGAAAAGTCTAATATATCATTTATGATTCCTAGCAACGAATGTGCCGATACATTTGCACTTTCGACATATTGTCTCTGTTCAGGTGACAGAGTCGTGTGAACAAGTAGCTCAGTAAAACCAATAACACCATTAAGAGGAGTGCGTATTTCGTGACTCATATTGGCAAGAAACTCACTCTTAGCTTTATTGGCAGCATCAGCTGCCTCTTTGGCTTCAATTATTTCTTTCTCTTTGAGTTTGCGCTCACTAATGTCGCGAACTATGGAAAAAACAAGTTTTCGGTTATCTATATCAACCATCTGACTACTGACCTCGGTTTGAAATATTTCGCCTGACTTGGATACCAATTCCACTTCGAAAACTTTTGAATTATCTTCAATAATTTCGCGGGATATTTGACTTGTTATTTCCGGATTATTCCGATATATTACATTT
The DNA here is from genome assembly GCA_964534355.1 of uncultured Parabacteroides sp. GTDB lineage: Bacteria > Bacteroidota > Bacteroidia > Bacteroidales > UBA7332 > CAXXIC01. Next base: position 14,377 of record CAZHNZ010000033.1, on the reverse strand, counting down.
ATATCCTTTACAGACATTTGCAACAATTCATCCCGGGTATAACCAAGCATAGAACAGGCTTTTTCATTTACCTCAATAAATGTCTGAGGAGATGCATCATCACTATATCCATGAATAAAAATGGCATCATTTGCGAAATTTAATAAAGTCCTGTACTTTTTCTCATTTTCGCGTAGAATTTTTTCGGCCCTCTTTTGTTCAGTTACATCCAACACAAAACCAATCAGCCCTCCTACATCTCCTTTTCCATCAACAAAAGTTGCCTTATGAAAAACGACATCGTGAATACTACCCGAACTGTCTCTGATAAGAGAATCATAAATCTGCTTACCACCTGCCCGAAACAAAGCCTCATCGTGTTTATGATAAGACTCAGCCAAATCCGCAGACGCAATATCAAAGACCGTCTTACCTATCATCTCTTCGGCAGTTAAGCCAAAAAAATCCGAATACGCTCTATTGACCCCCAAATAAACACCATTTATATCTTTGTAAAATATGGGTGCTGGTATAGCATCGAGAAGCGCGTTTTGAAATGATGTAAATTCTCTGATTTTTGCCTCTGCTCGTTTTCTTTCCGTTAAATCGACCATCAATGAAAGAAAATACTCCTTTCCCTGACTTTCTATCAACTCACCAAAGAAAAGGCCATCTAGTAACTCACCACTCTTTGTCCGAACCTTCAGTTCGCAATCTTTCACGTGACCGAAACGCTCCATTTCGCTGGACACAAAACTCAATTTTTCTGATTCTACAAACAAATCAAGATCAATACTGGTTTTGCCGATTACCTCGTCGCGTTCATATCCCAACTTACGAAGGAAAGCATCATTGGCTTCTACAAACCGTCGCTCAGGATAAGTTGAAACTGCCATCAGCGCAGGATTATTGTCAAACAACTTATTAAACTTCTGGAGAGCCTCTTGTTCTTTGGTTAAATCTTTCGATATTCCAAAAATGCAATTCTCACCATTCCAACGACCAAACCAGGTTCGGGTTTCGACGGGTATTAATTTCCCGTTCTTACTTTTCAATGGAAGCGGACAGAAATTCCTGTTTCCTTTAAAAATTTCTTCATAAATATGAATTATCTCAGCTCTTACGCTCTGCTGGTACAAGTCAAAAATCCGGATATGAATCAGTTCATCCAGAGAATAACCCAATTTAAATGTAACAGCCTGATTGGCAAACAGTATATTTCCATTTTCATTAGAAATAAATATCATGTCAGCAATAGTCTCAAAGAAGAAACTAAAATTCTCTTTTTCCCCTGTCACACTCTCCTCGACACTTAATTCGCCTAATTTTTCACTGGTAATATCGGTAAGAATCAGACAAAAATAAAATTTTTCGGGTGAAATAATTTTAAAACGAAACCACTTTTTAAACGGCTCAAAGTAATGGTCAAACTCCTTTTCAACCCCATTGATAGCCACATCACCAAACTCTGTAATCCAGTTGAACGACGAAGTTGCAATCGATGGAAACAGATCCAGCGCCTTATGGTTTATCAATTCAGCCTCCTTTAATCCCGAAAAATCAGCGAAAGCAACATTTACTTCAATAATCTCGAAATCAACAGGTTCACCGGATCCATCCATCAGAATTCTATTACAAGAATATCCCAATGAAGTCGAAGCCAATATCTTTTTATAAAACTCACTTGTCATACACTTACTCTATTAGTCCTGTTTCATAAAACATTCAATACTAAAAAAAACCAGAAATCATCAAATATTATTTTTAACAATCAAAGTTAAAGAACAGGCACCTAGATTTATTTTTTGTCAAAGATAATATGTTTTTATTAAATCATAAGCATATAAATATTGAATTATTTGCAGTTTTGAATCTTTTATTCACAAAATAAAAGATTTGAGTACCTCAAAAAGATTTGCCTATTGCCTATTAACAAAAAAACACTAATTTTGCGCACTAAACAGATTAAAGACTTTCTCATGTCTGAAAAACTATCCATCAAAGATTGGGCTATCGAAGACAGACCCAGAGAGAAAATGATTTCAAAAGGCGTTATGGCTTTGAGCGAAGCTGAATTGATTGCCATATTGATCGGATCAGGCAATGCAACGGAAAGCGCAGTTGAGCTATCCCGCAGAATCTTGCAAAGTACACAAAACAATCTGAATAAACTGGGGAAATACAGACTTGCCGATTTCACACAATTCAAAGGTATCGGAGAAGCCAAAGGTGTTACCATAATGGCGGCACTCGAACTGGGACGCAGACGTAAAGCGTGCGATGTTGTAATAACAGAACAGATAAAGTCGAGCGATGATGCATATAACATCATTATGCCAATACTGTTAGATTTGAGCCACGAAGAATTCTGGATTATTCTGCTCAATCAGGCTCATCGGGTCATCAGCAAACACCGCATAAGCGTAGGTGGTGTGTCGTCAACTACCGCCGACATAAAGATTATCATGCGCCACGTGGTTACAGAGCTTGCTTCTGCTATTGTACTTTGTCACAACCACCCTTCGGGCACACCTAAACCAAGCCCACAAGACATCGAACTGACAAAAAAAATAAAAAGTGCAGCCGAAAACTTCGACTCACGGGTGCTTGATCACATCATCGTATTCGAATCCGGTTTTTATAGCTTTGCAGATGAGGGCTTGTTGTAGTTGGAAATAATGACTATTTTTGCACATACAAACCAAAACACTTGTTTAAATGTTCTTTAAACGGCATTTATCGCCTGATTAATTGAAGTTCAGACAAGAATAAAACCAAAAGCAATGGAAACTCAGTTTATGATATTGGAAGAGCGCATCATAAAAATGCTAAAAACAGTCTATGATCCCGAAATTCCTGTTAACGTGTATGACCTCGGATTGATATACAATGTTGATATTGATGACGAAAAAAATGTATCCATCGAAATGACTCTCACTGCGCCAAACTGTCCGGCGGCTGATTTCATTGTAGAAGATGTACGCATCAAGGTAGAGGGAATAGACGAAGTTAAAAGTGTGGATGTAAAGTTGGTCTTTGAGCCCACCTGGGACAAAGAGATGATGAGCGAAGAGGCAAAACTCGATTTGGGATTTCTGTAAATATGAAAAAAATCTATTTTGCATCCGACGCCCATTTTGGTGCCCGGGCTTTTGACAATCCACTGGAATACGAAAAGCGTTTTGTGCGCTGGATGGATAGCATCAAACACGATGCCAAAGCCCTCTATCTGGTGGGTGACATGATAGACTTTTGGTACGAATTTAAACTGGTGGTTCCCAAAGGGTTTACCCGTTTCTTCGGAAAAATTGCCGAATTTACAGATGCCGGCATCGAAGTGCACTGGTTTACAGGCAATCACGATATCTGGATATTCGACTACATACAGAAGGAGACCGGAGCAACCGTTCACTACAAACCCATGAACTGCCAAATCGATGGCAAGCGGTTTTACATTGCACACGGCGATGGACTGGGCGATGACTCACCGGGATTTCGGGTACTTCATGCCATGTTTCACAGCAAAATTCTGCAACGCATGTTTACGTGGATACACCCGCGATGGTCGATGGCTTTCGGCCTCAACTGGTCGAAACACAACCGTAAAAAAGGCTCGGGATACAACCATTACATGGGCGAAGAGAAGGAGCATCTTGTTATCTTCGCAAAAGATTATCTCAAAAATCACCAGATTGACTTCTTCGTTTTTGGCCACCGCCACATCATGCTCGATCTGATGCTTCAGAAAGAGAGTCGGGTGCTCATCATCGGCGATTGGATAAACTACTTCTCGTATGCCGTGTGGGACGGCCGCGAGATGTGGATGGAACAGTTTGAGGAGTAGCGCATTTTTCGTACCTTTGCAGCCGTATTCAGCAACAATCTGTTACGTCTTTTTTTCGAAATATAAAACAAACAAAATAAATACATAAAACTATGGCAAAAAAAGCATTACTACTCATTCTCGACGGATGGGGAATTGGCAACCATTCTAAAGCTGACGTTATTTTCAACACCCCTACCCCTTACTGGGACTCACTAATCGCTAACTACCCCAACTCTCAACTGTTGGCATCGGGCGAAGATGTGGGTCTGCCCGAAGGTCAGATGGGTAACTCGGAGGTGGGTCACCTCAACATCGGAGCCGGTCGTGTGGTATATCAGGATTTGGTGAAGATCAACATCGCATGCCGCGACAACTCTATCCTCAAAAACGAGGGTATCGTAGAAGCATACTCTTATGCCAAAGCAAACAACAAACAGATCCATTTCCTCGGACTTGTTTCCGACGGTGGCGTACACAGCTCAATGGATCACCTCTTCAAATTGTGTGATATTTCCAAAGAATACGGAATCGAAAAATCATTCGTTCACTGCTTTATGGACGGTCGCGATACCGACCCACGCAGCGGAAAAGGGTTTATCGAACAACTTCAGAACCATTTGGATAAATCAGCCGGAAAAATTGCCACTGTCATTGGCCGCTACTACGCCATGGACCGCGACAAACGCTGGGAGCGTGTCAAAGAGTCGTACGATCTGATGGTCAACGGCACAGGTACACCCACCACCGATGTGGTAGCTGCTATTCAGCAATCGTACACAGACGGAGTTACCGACGAATTCATCAAACCGCTTGTTTGCGTGGATGCCGATGGAAAACCTGTAGGAAAAATCGAACCGGGCGATGTGGTTATCTTCTTCAACTTCCGCAACGACCGCGCCAAAGAGCTTACTATCGTTCTGACTCAGGAAGATATGCCCGAGCACGGCATGAAAACCCTGCCTCTGCACTACTGCACCATGACCCCATACGATGCTAAGTTCAAAGGATTGCACATTCTTTTCGACAAAGACAATGTTCAAAATACCCTCGGCGAGTACGTTTCTGCCCTCGGCCTGAAACAACTTCGCATTGCCGAAACCGAAAAATATGCACACGTTACATTCTTCTTCTCAGGCGGTCGCGAGGCCGAGTTCGACGGCGAAGAGCGTATCCTCATCTCGTCGCCGAAGGTAGCCACCTACGACCTGAAACCCGAAATGAGCGCCTTCGAAGTGAAAGATGCTCTCGTAGCAGCTATCGGTGAGCAAAAATACGATTTCATCGCCTGCAACTACGCCAACGGCGATATGGTAGGCCACACCGGTATCTATTCGGCCATCGAAACAGCCGTAAAAGCAGTTGATGCCTGCCTCGAAGCTACCGTAGAAGCTGCCAAAGCTAACGGTTACGAAGTCATTATCATCGCCGACCACGGAAATGCCGACAACGCCCTCAACGAGGACGGATCAGAAAACACCGCTCACTCGCTCAATCCGGTTCCATTTGTTTACGTCACCGAAAACAAATCGGCCAAAGTCGAAAACGGAATTCTCGCAGACGTGGCACCATCCATCTGCAAAATCCTCAACGTACCGGTACCAGCCGAAATGACCGGCAAAAACCTCATCGGCTAAGAGTTCTCAAACCAGATAATCAACCTCTTTCTCTGTCCTCATCGGGGTCAGAGAAGAGGTTTTATTTTTTCATTATGCTACAAATAGAAGATACAATCATCAGCATGGACCTGCTCGAACGCGAGTTCATCTGCGACCTCTCTAAATGCCTCGGAGCATGCTGCATCGAAGGCGACTCGGGCGCACCCCTCACCTTCGACGAACGCGACAAAATCCAGCAACTACTGCCCGTCATTTGGGACGACCTCAGCCCTGCCGCACAACAAATCATCCGCACCGAAGGCGTATCCTACATAGATCAGGAGGGAGACCTCGTCACCCAAATTTCAAACGGCAAAGACTGCGTTTTCACCTGCTACGAAAGCAACGGCACCTGCAAATGCGCCATCGAAAAAGCCTTCAAAGAGGGCAAAACCGACTTCTACAAACCCATTTCGTGCCACCTCTACCCCGTCCGGCTCAAAGAGTACGACGGCTTCACAGCAGTCAATGCGCACCGTTGGAAAATCTGCAAACCCGCCGAAGTCCTCGGCCGCAAAGAGGGCGTCAAACTCTACCAATTCCTCAAAGAGCCCCTCATCCGACGCTTTGGCTCAGAGTGGTACGATCAGCTTTGCATCGCCGCCATCGCCCTCTCCGGCGAAGAATAAATCTCACTCATTTTCATCACCCTATTCTTTTGGGCGCTCCCCCAAAGGGGTCAGGCTATCCGCTCATAGTCCTCAGCCGGTTCACCCACAGCGGGTAACCGGGCCTCAGGCACCGGCTTGCGGGCTATCCGCTACTATCCTTAGCGCAAAGTTACCCTGCTTATATCGCCGATTTCCTTATACTACGCAAAAAACACTTCATACATCGCACATTCCGAACATCCGGCCGCTCAAACATGCGGTTTATTTCAGCTTATTTTCTATCTTTGCATCTCACTTTGCTCACTCATTAACCATGAACACACCAACCGAGAATATCGATATTAAATATCTGATTGCCAACGAAGCAGACCAGCTTTGGGGAATGACCGTCAGCAATGTCGGCTTTCAGATGATTCCCGCCGGAAGCGATTATCCACCCAAAAACCACCCGTCAGGCTACTATTTCAGTTTCGAAAAAGGGCGCATACTTCCCGAATATCAGCTGCTATACATCACAAACGGACAAGGGGTTTTCTCTTCATCAGAGGTAGCAGATATCCCCATACAATCCGGCTCTCTATTCCTGCTTTTCCCCGGCCATTGGCACACATACAGGCCCGAAACAAAAACAGGTTGGAAAGAGTACTACATTGGCTTCTCAGGCAAAATGGCAGATCAGCTCGCCGATTCAGAGTTTATATCACCCCAAACACCGGTACTCAACGTAGGCATCAACGAAGAGATTGTTCGCCTTTTTCGTTCGGCTATCGACACCGCCAAAGCCGACAAAATCGGGGCACAACAGCTGCTATCGGGCATCGTGATGCACATACTTGGCATTGCCCTCAGCATCACAAAAAATAAACTATTCGAAGACGACCGCCTCGACCAGAAAATCGAACGGGCCAAAATCATCATGCGCGAAAAACTGCTCGAAGACATCGATCTCGAACAACTTGCCTCGCAGCTCAATCTCAGCTACTCGTGGTTCCGAAAAATATTCAAGGAGTACACCGGTTTCTCGCCCGCGAAATATTTCCAGGAGCTCAAAATACAGAAAGCCAAGGAATTACTCACATATACCAATAAGCCGATCAAGGAGATATCCATCATTCTGCACTACGAATCGGCAGAGCATTTCTCTACGCTTTTTAAGAAAATAAACCATCTCACACCACTCGAATACCGTCATTTCGGACAACAAAACCTGCCGGAAGAGGGTGCATAAACTATGTAAATTCTAAACAACTGATATATGAAATTTAAATTACTAATTCTTCTTTCCCTCTTTTGCCTCACCCTACAAGCTAAAAAAGAGGCCTATCTGTTCTCTTACTTTATCGGGAATGGCGAGGATGGACTGCATTTGGCATACAGCTACGACGGGTTGAAGTGGGAGGCTCTCAACAATGGCCAATCGTACCTCAAACCTGAAATCGGCAAAGATAAACTGATGCGCGACCCATCCATCGTGCAGTCACCCGACGGCACGTTTCACATGGTGTGGACTTCCGGTTGGTGGGACAACATTATCGGATATGCATCTTCCAAAGATCTCATCCGGTGGTCTGCTCAACAGACATTGCCGGTCATGACTCACGAGCCAACGGCCCGCAATGCATGGGCACCGGAGCTTTATTTCGACAAAAAAAACAAAACATATTACATCGTATGGGCCACCACCATTCCGGGGCGATTTACCCCCATTGCTGACTCAGAACGGGAAAAAGGACTAAATCACCGCCTTTTTTGCACAACCACACGCGATTTCAAAAGCTTCACGCCCACTGCTCTTTTCTTCAATCCAGATTTCAGCGCAATCGACGGAGCAATTCTCAAAAAAGGTCGCGAACATTGGATGTTTGTCAAAAATGAAAACCCAAATCCGCCACAAAAAAATATTCGCATTGCCAAAACCACCGACATGACCAAAGGTTTTCCCACAGAGGTGTCCGAACCCATTACCGGAAAATATTGGGCCGAAGGCCCTACCCCTCTTAAAGTAGGAAAATACATCTACGTCTATTTCGACAAATACACCGAACACAAATACGGGGCAGTCCGCTCGCTGGATGGCAAAACATGGGAGGATGTATCTCACCTCATCTCAATGCCCAAAGGCATTCGTCACGGCACAGCTTTTCGGGTAAAAGAATCGGTCCTGAACAACCTCTTAGGGATAAAAAAAAAAGATAATACAGTAGCTGCCACCGCAAAACCGTGGGCTTTTTGGTGGTGGCCGGGCAGCGCGGTTACCGAAGAGGGCATCCGCAAAAACCTGTCCGACTATCACAAAGCCGGATTTGGCGGAATGCACATCATACCCATCTACGGGGTAAAAGGATTCGAGAAACAGGCAATCCCCTATCTGAGCAGCGAATGGGTGAGAATGCTCGGTTTCACCGTCAAAGAAGCCGCCAAATACGACATGGGCATAGACATGACATTGGGTACAGGTTGGCCGTTCGGCGGTAAAGGAGTCACAGCGGAAGACAATCCCGGGAGAATCTCGGCCAAACGCATCGCTCTTGCACCCAATCAAACTTTCAGCCAACAGGTTTTGTCAGACAGCACACTGAAATTCAGCAAATTGCAGTGTGCTCTTTTTTATAGCGGTGATGCAAAAGCCACTGATATTTCTGCTAAAATTGACAGCAAAGGATTTCTTACATTCACAAACAACAAGCCGGGCGAAATCATTTTACTCTATGCTGCGCCCACACTGCAATCCGTAAAACGGGCTGCACCCGGTGGCGAAGGGCTTGTTATAGACTATTTTAGCAAAAAAGCTCTCAACAACTACCTGCAAAGGTTTGATTCAGCTCTAACCATTTCCCCGAAACAAAAAGCGGGTGTCAGGGCCGTTTACAACGACTCGTACGAGGTGTTCAACGCCAATTGGACTGCCGGTTTCTTCGACGAGTTTTCCAAAAGACGGGGATACGATTTTCGGCCTTATTCGCATATCTTATCGAACACCAAGGCTCTTTCGGATACAGGGCGTTGCGTTGCTGCTGATTACTACCAAACCATTTCCGATTTAGTCTGCGACAATTTCAGCAAACCACTCAGCGATTGGAGCAAAAAGCAGAGAAAATTGGTGCGCAATCAGTCTCACGGCTCACCCGGCAATTGGCTCGATCTGTATGAACTCGCAGACATTCCCGAAACAGAATACTTCGGTGCAAAACCATTCGACATACCCAATTACCGCATGGATCCCGACTACGAGAAGTCCCGTTTTGGTACACCCGAACAGGTTATCCTAAAATTTGCCTCATCAGCAGCCAATACTTCCGGCAAAAAGCTGGTATCTTCAGAGTCCACAACATGGCTTGGCAACCATTTCAAGGTCTCGTTATCGCAAATCAAACCGGTTATCGACGAGCTTTTTGTCTCGGGCATCAACCACCTGTTTTTTCACGGCGTCACCTATTCCGAGCCCAAAGAAGCATGGCCGGGTTGGCTGTTTTATGCATCGACAAACTACAATCAGCAAAGTCATTTCTTCGAAACACTACCCGAACTTAACAAATACATAACCACCTGTCAGCAAGAGCTTCAAACGGCAAAAAGTGACAATGATATATTGCTTTATTTCCCCCTCTCCGACTATTGGCAAAATTTGAAGACAATAAATTCAAATCCCATGCTCACAGTCCATGATGCATCGTGGATAGAAAATACCAATTTTGGAAAGTTGGCAAAATCGCTAAAAAAACAGGGGTATTGCTTCGACTTTATTTCCGACAAACAGCTCACTCAGTGTCAGGTTACAGATTTACAGATGGTTTTATCAAAGGGCAATTCGCGCTATTCCGTTATCGTTATTCCGGAAACAAAATACATGCCATTGTCGACTTTACAGCAATTGAGCCGGCTGGCCAATGCGGGTGCCAAAATTGTCTTCGACAAGGGATTGCCGGATATGCCCTGTGGCCTGACTACATCTGAAAATACGGAAAAATTCAATCAACTAAAACAGACCATTTCCGGAAAAATTTCCATAGCCAGAGATATCGATTTCACATTGCGTCAAAAGAATATTCGCCGCGAAGAGATGTCGGCGCAACAACTCGATTTCATTCGAAAAAAAACAGATTCTGGCTACCTCTACTTCATTTCCAATATGCATAGTCAGTTTTCGACCGGAAAAATCATTCTGCCCGTTTTTGCCAATGCAGTCGAATGCATTGATCCTGTTCACGACAGAAGTGGTCGCATCCCGTTCCAAAAAGCAGGTGCCACCGAAATCGAGGTGAAACTTCAGATTTTGCCGGGAGAATCTCTTATTCTCAAAACCTATTCTATCGAATCTGATTGCAAAACCGAACAGGAACTGATCGGCTTCGACAGCAAAAAGCAGCCGACAATCCTCAAAGGGAAATGGGATATCACTTTCACAGAGGGAGCCCCGGCCCTTCCCAAACCATTTACCTGCGACACACTTGCATCGTGGACCAATTTTGGCGACAGCACCAACCAATGGTTTAGTGGAAAGGCCAGATACAGCCTGAAATTCAAAACCCCGTCCACTTTGCGTGCCGGCAAAGCCTGTTACATCGATTTGGGCGATGTCCGTGAATCAGCAGAAGTCTTGCTGAATGGTGTAAATTTAGGCAAAACATGGTCGCTGCCTTTCCGCGTATATGTTCCTGCGGGAATTCTGAAAAAAGAGAATAAAATCGAAGTCATAGTCACCAATCTCTCAGCCAACCGGATTCGAAAAATGGATCAGGACAAGGTCAATTGGAAGAAGTTCTACGATATCAACATCGTCGATATCAACTACAAGCCGTTCAATGCCGCGGGTTGGAAACCTCAGCCCTCCGGATTATTGGGGCCTGTTTCCATGGGTGCCATGGAGGAATAAACGATAAAAAATCCCGGACAACTTATCTGCCCGGGATTTTTTTATATATAAAAGTAGATGGTCATAAAATGGCAAAAGCTTCCAATCAAAACAAACAGATGAAAAATGGCGTGATTGAAAGCCAGGTTTTTCACACTGTATAATACTGCACCTATCGTGTATGAAATTCCACCGAACAACAGCCACCACAATCCGCCTTCCGGCAACTCTGCTACCAGCGACTTAACGGCAAACACAATCACCCACCCCATCACAACATACATACTTGTAGAGAGAATCTTGTATTTTCCGATAAAAAACAATTTCAGAATTATCCCCACAAAGGCCGCTGTCCAGACTACAGCAAACATAGTCCATCCCACCACCCCATGTAGCGTTATCAGCGTAAGCGGTGTGTACGAGCCTGCAATCAACACATAAATAGCAGAGTGATCAAACACATTGAGCCGCGCCCTCTTCTTCGGATGCTTTGCACTGTGGTAAATAGTGGATGCCGCATAGAGCACCATCAAACTCAAACCATACACCACATAACTTAGCTGATACCAAAATTCGGTCAGCTGCGCCGATTTACTCAACAAAAAACCAAAAGCAACAATGCTCAACAAAAATCCAAAACCATGAGATAATATGTTTATTTTTTCTTCGAAGGGAGGATAAAACTTAACCGGTGATTGTGTCTGACTCATTTTCTTTTTTATTTCCCCAAAACTATATTATCGGGAATTGTTTCAAACTCAGTAACGGTTGCCGGTACCACTTTGTTCAATACACCTCAGCTCATAGGTGAAATCAGGGTGAATAACCTACTGTATTCAATTGTATATCAAACATTTTTGCTATTTTTGCAAAAATCCGTCATCCGGAATAAGCACATACCTGAAAATCAATGAAAACATTCACGTCTTTTATCCTGCTTTTGATTAGCATCTCTCTGAGTGCACAGAAAATCGTCTACATTCCCAACTACCTGAAAAACAGACAAGATATAAACGGCGCTCAATTTTCTTTCTCAAAAACAGCACAATCAACAAACTACATTCTCATTTGGGGAGATTCGGTAGGTACAAATCCGGCCAATTTCCCTGATAAATCGATCCGGTTTTCACCGCAACAGGTTCTGGACACCCTCGAGATCGTCTATTCCCGCCTCAAGGCAACGGGATTTTTGGTTGACTCACCCGGAAAAAACATGGCTAAATACAAAATACCGGTCATAGTAGCCAATACCTGGGGAGCAAAAGGTACGATGGACTGGGCAAGTGCTGGCAATGTGGATGGTGTCATCGGAGCAGCATGGATGCACCCGGGCGCCCTGCAAAGCGGTCGGATAATGGCGCACGAATTTACCCACGCCCTGCAAACCATGATTGTGGTTGACAAGTTGAATCCGGTCAACAAGATTGATGCATTTTACGCGAACGGCCTCAACTGGGAATCTCATGCCAACTTTATGGCCAATCAGTTTTACCCAACCGATGTCACATCATCAATCGACTTGTATCACTATCAAATGCCCGAACCCGATTGGAAGGTCGCCTACGAGTGCTATCTGATTATGCAGCACATTCAGGAAAAATATGGCATGGGGATGGTCAACCGGCTTTGGTTCGAAAATTATTCAACAGAATTCCTGCTAAATACATTCAAAAGAATTCTTCAGACAACCCAAACGGGCTTCAACAACGAGATGTTTACCTATGTCAGACGAATGGCAATGCATGATTTTTCAATGAATAATTGGGGCTATTACCTGCGCAACTGGCGAAGAGATAACACCTCTGCAGCAACAGCTGAATGGACTGGCGATTTCAAAGGAATACAACGAACATACGATATATTGAAAGAGATTGATGCCGCTAACGGCCGTTATGCAATACCCGAAGAAATTGCACCACAGGACTATGGCTACAATATAATACCTATTTATCCCAAATCGGGGGAACCCGTTACCGTTAAGTTTAAAGGACACAAAGAATGCAACAACTTTTCCGGTTGGCGATACGCGTTCGTAACGGGTAATAACAATGGCATTACCACACGTTACACCGACACCTTTTCATCAGACACAGCTACTTTATCAATACAGCTAACCCCCAACGAAACAAAACTTTTTTTGGTTGTCATGGGCGCACCAACTGACAAGATTCACATTGGCGGAGATAATACGACCTGGAACGGTGATGTAAAGCGATACCACTATCCTTATGAACTGACTATCACAAACGGCTATCCCGAAGGGTTTCAACCAAACGATTTCAGAGCAGGGATAAAAAAGTCCGGACACAAACATCTTAACGGAGGTGGCTGGGTTGAAAATACGGCTACAGTAGCAGCATCTGTTTATGTAGGTCCAAAATGTTTTGTTCTCGGAAATTCTAAATTGTCGGGTAAGGTTAAACTGACTGAAACCGCTGTTGTTCGAAACAGCACCATATCGGATAATGCTCAGATTAAAGACAATGCCTTTGTGCTGAATTGCACCCTATCCGGCAACCCGATAATCAAGAATCAGTGCTATGTCGAAAATTGCAAAATATCCGGATCTGCACAAATTGGTGGTACTGCCGTGACACAAAACTACACACTGGGTGGCACGGTTGTTGTAGGTGGAGATGCGGTTATTTACAACGAAGAAGGAATCTGTAATTCAGGCGTTTACAATGTAATGACTCAGTACTACGAGAATAAGATGTTGCAAAACGATGGTAGAACCGAGCTACATCCCGATAATGTAAGCGTCAATAAACCGATGATTATAACTTCCGCCAAATCTCTTATTATTGAAGAAGGATTTATGGTGCATTACAATAATTCAGCAAAGATTTTATCCATAATAAACAACAACCATTCCGGACAAAACAAAACCTACACAATAGCATCTGCCACCGGAATCATCCAATTAAGCGGACAAATCACCAACCCAATTCAAACAATTGACTTGTCAAAATTTGCCAAAGGGACTTACTTATTTTATATGAATGGCGAAGCTTTTAATTGTCGGAAATTTTTAGTGTACTAAAACAGAAGAGGCTGTCTCTGATTTGGAAACAGCCTCTTTGTTGTAAATACTATTTTATCAAAAGAAATAAGTCATCGTCACAATCACACGGTGATTGGTCACACTCTTTGTTTGATCATACAAACCATCACTTAGCCTGAAACCACCTGTACCAAAATCAGCAATTGTTTTTTCATACTCAGCAATTACTCTGAGCTTCGAAACATTAAGAGAAATGCTTGGTGCAATCCGACTCATCGATTGAATCTTCGGCAAAAGACCATAAATTGACTGTTCATTCAATACGCCATCGGTTGTACCCAGGTTTTTTTGATAACCTACAAACAAACCGGCCTGCCATTTTGTACCATACAAAGCATTAACAAAGGTAGTGGTATTATTATAATTTGTATATTCTACCGAAGGAACCCC